>NZ_JBHXJK010000098.1:0-33682 GCF_042723255.1 Amycolatopsis thailandensis | reverse complement strand
ACCTTCAACGTTGCGAAAGTGGCTTTCGCGACACCCGAGGTCGGCGTGCGGGCGGGCGACAGATCACGCCATATTTGCCTTGCCTCTCAATAACCCGAATCGCCACTCGCAACCCCACGCGAAACAGCCCATGCGGACATGAATCGGACGCTCAATCGCCGCTAACCGTCCCATGTGGACACTCAGGCTGCGGTCGGCCCGCCGGCCCATGCCGGATTCGACTTGCCACCCGATGGTGCCGGTGTGGGCCGAAGGCTGATGAGGCTGCCCAAGTGGAGGTCGGTCGCGCTCCCGGGGGCGTGCTTTCGCAGCAGGCCCACGATCTGCCGCCACAGCTGGTTCACCGGTGCGGTCACGGGCCCCTCCCGCACGTCGCCGCATATCCGAAAGCGGACCTCGTTCGTCCTAGTCGTCCGGTCCGCGCATGGTCAGGACGACCCGGAGCACGTGTTCGACCGCGGCGGGGAACACCGCCCCGCGTAGTTCGCCGCGGCTGGCCAGGGTGTGCCCGGCGAAGTCCAGCATCCGGTCTTCGCCGAGACGCCGCACTGTCAGCGTGGCCACCTCTTCGAGGTCGAGGCCCGGATGGTCGATACGGGTCATCGCGAACTCGATGAGCAGTTGTTCGTCCGTCACTCCACCACCTCCGCGTCCCTCAAGCCTACGTCGGACGAACCCGGTCGACCCGGGGTATCCCGGCATTTCGGACGCCACAACATTTCCCCAACATTTTCGAGTGGGTCGCCGTCCAGAATGCGTTCCGCGACAAGAAGCCGCGGTACTCGGGGTCGGGGGACGGGATGGGTGACTTTTTCGCCGGTTGGCGTGACCGTGTCGACGCGAACAGCAGACGTGCGGTCGACCTTTACGTGCGGGAGCTGGCGGAGTTCCGCCGGATCGCGATAGCACCGAAAGCGCGGGCCGCGATGCTGGACTTCGCCGTGTTCCTCCGGCGGCGCACGATCTCGCTGGTCGCCGAGGGCCTGCCGTTCACGGACGCAGACCTGTCCTTCATCGCCGGGGTCGGGCGGGAGCGCGCCGCGAGCGGGGTCTCGTTCGCCGCGCAACGTGACGTGCTGCGGCTGCACCACTCGCTGATGTTGCGGGAGATGGACGAGACCGCCGGCCGGGACGATCTCGACGACGTGATGCGCACGCTCGCCTGGTGGCCGGCGCAGGGCCTGGCCGCACCTGCCGCGTACACCCGTGGCTATCTCTTCGGACAGGGCACGATCCTGTCCGAAGTCGACCGCGTGCGGCAGCTGACGAGCCTGGTGGTCGCCGACGACCCCGCAGCGGCCGAGCTGGCCGGGATCCTGGCCGTAACCGTGCCCGACCGGCCCTTGGTCGTCGTCTGCCGGATGCCGGCCGGGCCGCCGGTGCCGGACGGCCGGACCCGGACGGAAGTGTCGGCGCACCTGCTGTCCCGGCAGCGGACACCACTGCGCTGGGAGGAGCCGGGGGAGTTCGTGGCGGTGGTCGCCGACGCGGCGGCCGCCGAGCGGATGGTCCGGGACTTCGTCGAGAGCACGGGGCTTCCGGCCGCGGCAGGGGCGAGCCAAGCGGCAAGAAACGGGCTGGCGGTGGCGTTCGCCAGTGCCCGGGAGATCAGCCGGGCGGCGCCGGTCCGCACCGCACCGGTGACCGTGCACCACCTGACCGATCTCTTCGCCGAGGTCGGGGCGGCCCGCCTGCCTCCGGTGGACGGCTGGTTGCGTGAGGTGTCCGGCCTGCTCGCCACCGGCCCGCGGTTGGTCGGCACCCTGGACGCCCTGTACCGCAACGACATGAGCCGGTCGAGGACGGCGGCGTCGCTGGACATCCACCCGAGGACCCTGGACTACCGGCTGCGCCGGGTGCGCGACCTCACCGGCCTCGATCCGGTGTCCGTACGCGGCGTCCGGATCCTGAGCGCGGTGGTGAACCGGGCGCTGACCGGTCCGCTATGAGCGATCTGTTGCGGCAGCTGAGAAGCCGGGCGCCCGCCAACGCCCGGCGAGTCGTCGACCTGTGCGTGGAAGAGCTCCCGGAGTACGCGGCGGCCGCCCGGGATTCACGCGAACACCAGGAAATGCTCGACTTCGCGGTGTTCACCCGGACGCGGACGGTGGAACTGGGCGCCGAGGACAGTCCGCTGACCACCGACGACCTCGCCGTGGTCGAGTCCATGGGCCGACGCCGAGGCGAGGAGGGCATGTCGTTCGAGACGGTGCGCCGTCTGCTCACCCTGCACACCACCGCGACACTCCGGGAGATCGGGGAGGCGTCCGGTCCCCGCGATCTGGACGCCGGGATGCGGTTGCTCGGCTGGCTGGGCCCGCAGGTGGCGGCGGCCCAACGGGCCTACACCCTCGGCTACACCACCGGTGCCCGGAGACACCTTCCGGTCGTGGCGCGCGTGCGTCAGTTCGCCGAGCTGGCGCTGAAGGGCGACCCTGGCGCACCGGCGTGCGCGGACTCCTGTGGCCTCCGCCTGCCTGAACGCTATCTCGTGACGGTGGTTCGAACGGCGATCCCGCCCGCCATCCCGGACGACCTCGTGCACGCGGCGTGGGTTCGCCACGGGATCTCGGCCACCTGGCGCGAACCGGACGAGTTCATCGCGCTCGTCCCGGCCGACCGGCGACAAGCGGCGAACGCCCTGATCCGGGACGTCGCCGAGATCGCCGGGCAGCCATGTTCCGTCGGCGCAGCCATCGGTCCATCCGGGACACTCGGCGAAACGCTCTCGCTCGCCGAGCGGATCAGCAGGGTGACACCGGCCGAACAGTCGCCGGACCATCTCTACACCGTCACCGACACGCTGCTGGAGCTGAGCGCGGCGGAACTACCGGAGATCGGCCGGTGGTTGCACGACCTCGCCCGGCTGATCGCCGGCGGCCCCGACTTGGTCGGCACGCTGAATGCCTTCTACCGCAACGACATGAGCCGGTCGCGGACAGCGGCGTCTCTGAACATCCACCCGCGGACCCTGGACTTCCGGTTACGCCGGACCCGGGAACTGACCGGGATCGACCCCGCCACCACGCACGGCATCCGGGTGCTCAGCACCGTCGTTTCGCGCGCTGTCGCCGGGATGTGAGTGGCGGGGGAATCGGGTGGTTATCGAGAGGTAAGTCAAAGGTGGGGTGTCCTGTCGCACGCCCGCACGCCCACCTCGGGTGTCGCGAAAGCCACTTTCAGGACATCAGACGTCCCGAAAGTGGCTTTCGCGACGCTCCCGGTCCCCTGTACCTCGCCCGTTACCGTCGAGCGCCGGTCCGTGAAGGGACCCCTTCATGGAGCCTGCCGCCCGGCCGCTTGGCGCATCCAGAGGACTGAATGCGTTCTTGGTGGTCCCTGATCGAGCCGCAGGTGCCGTCACGGTGGCGTCGCCCGTGGCGCGATCAGCCGTTGAAGTATCCCTTGAACAGGATTTCGCTGATCCTGGTCGTGGTCTCCTGACCGGTTTCGTAGCCGTTCTGGATGACCTTGGTGTTGTTCATCAGCGCGAGGGTGTACCGCTCGTGCGGCCCGACGAAACCGACGGAATTCATGATCCAGGAGCCGTCGTCGTTGTCGTCGGACCAGCCGTCCTTGTTGCCCGGCCGCGCGGCGGCGCCGGCACCCCAGACTCCCCATTGCTGGTTGACGTCGACGGTGCGCATCTCGCGGACGATGTAGTCGCGGTGGTGCGGGGGCAGCTTCGTCAGGACGTAGCCGATCAGCCGGTCCAGGTCGTTCGCGGTGGTCAGGATCCAGCCCCAGTGGTGCGGGTGCTGGTCGGTGAACCGCATGTCGGTCATGCCGTACGACGGGAACCGCTTGGCGAACTCGGCCTCCCCGCCGTACCGGGTCCACAGGGTGTGGGCGGCGGCGTCGTCGCTGGAGTTGAGCATCCGGTGGATCAGGTCACGGTCTTCGGCGGTCAGCCGGACGGCCCCGGAATCGTTGCGCAGCAACAGGTCCACGACCATGGCCAGCTTCGGGGTGGAACACGCCCAGATGAGGGTCCCGGCGGCCGCGCTCCGGTAGACGGCGCCGGTCCACCGGTCGCGGACGACGATCCCGGTGTCACCGGGCCTGCTGTCGGCGTACGCCTGGGCGCGTGCGATGCGTACCTGGAGTTCCCGGTCGAAGCGGGGCGCCGCACCGGCTGGCGAGGCGGGTGTCAACGCGAGTACCGCCAGCATTGCGGTCAGGATGACGGAAAGTCTTTTCATGTGTTCCCCAGGTTTCGGTATCGGTACCTCTTCGAGCCTGAAGGCGTTCGCGGGTACCGGAGGTTGTCACGACCCGGCGAACAGTGACGGCGGTCACAAAGTCGACTGATCGGCCGAGTTCTCTCGGGACCAAGGTCCCTGGCCGGGTGTTCCGAAGATCCCTTGGTGCGCCACGCCGTCCCCGGCAGGATCGGAAGAGATCGGTCGGTGCCTTCGCGAGGACCGGTCCTGCCTCCCGAAGAAGGAGAATTCCTTGCTGTCACAAGCATCCGTCGCGATGGTGCGCGCCACCTTGCCCGTCGTGCGCGCGCACGCCGTGGAGATCACCGGTGAGTTCTACTCGTCGATGTTCTCCGCGCATCCGGACTTGCTCGATCTGTTCAATCAGGGCAACCAGGCCGATGGCCGGCAGAAGCTCGCGCTGGCCTCCGCCGTGGTCGGCTTCGCCGAGTGCTTGACCGCCGATACCGGTGACGAAGGCGCTTCGTTCGAACGGGTCGCCGAGCGGATCGCCCACAAGCACGTGTCGCTGGGTGTCCGGGCCGAGCAGTACCCGGTCGTCGGTCACCATCTGCTCACCGCCGTCGGAACGGTCCTCGGTGCCGCGGTCACTCCTGAGGTGTTCGCGGCGTGGCACGAGGTGTACTGGCTGCTCGCTTGCCGGCTGATCGCGGCCGAAGCCCGCCTCTACCAGCGTGGCGATCTCGACCCCGCCGACCACTGGCGCCGCTGGCGGGTGGCCAAGCGCCTGGACGAGGCCGTCGACGTGGTCTCGTTCACCCTGGTCCCCGACGACGGCGCGGCCGTGCCGCATTTCGTGCCGGGCCAGTACGTGTCGGTCATGGTCGGGCTGCCCGGCGGCCGCCGCCAGCCTCGCCAGTATTCGTTGTCGCACGGCCCCGGACGGGGTTCGCTGCGGATCACCGTCCGCCGGGTCCGCGGCCGGGAGGGCGCCCCGGACGGCGCGGTGTCCAACCACCTGCACGACCACGTGACCGAAGACGAGTGCCTGCTGCTCGGCCCGCCCGCGGGTGAGACGACGCTCGACACTGGTGACGGGCCGGTGCTCCTGGTCAGTGCCGGTATCGGGATCACGCCGATGGCCGCCATGCTCGACCATCTCGCCCGCGTCCAGCCGACCCGGCGGATCGTGCTCGCCCACGCCGACCGCTCGCCCGCCCACCACGCGCTGCGGCGTGAATGCGCCCAGACCGTGACCGGTCTCGGCGAGGCCGGCGAACTGTACTGGTACGAAAGCGACCACGACGACCGCTCGCGCCCCGGGCGGATGGAGGTCGACGCGCTGCCGCTG
This sequence comes from Amycolatopsis thailandensis, assembly GCF_042723255.1. NCBI lineage: Bacteria > Bacillati > Actinomycetota > Actinomycetes > Pseudonocardiales > Pseudonocardiaceae > Amycolatopsis > Amycolatopsis thailandensis. Next base: position 28,168 of record NZ_JBHXJK010000098.1, on the reverse strand, counting down.
CGACCGGGCACCACCGCCTACCTGTGCGGTCCTTTGCCGTTCATGCAAAGTATCCGCGCCGGGCTGATCCGCCGCGGCCTGCCCGCCGCCCGGATCCGCTACGAGATCTTCGGTCCCGGGATGCTGGAACGGGACCGGCCGCCGGCGGGTACCTGAACGCGCCCCGGGGCGGGGCGCGGTACCTTTTGCCCGCCCAAATCCAGCGGTAAGGTCGTGAGAAAGCGACCGCGGCTGCGGTGGGAGAGAAATTGCTGGACATCATCGGTCTGAGCGAAACAGATGTCGAGGTCTACGATGCTTTCGCCGGCACCGGCTCGATGACCCTCGCCGAAATCCGGCAGCGAACCGGGTTGCCCAAACAGCAGCTTCTCCGGGTACTGCGCGTGCTGACCGAAAAACGTTTACTCGCCAAGCTTCCCGGCCCGGCGGAGGCGTATTCGGCGGTGCGACCGGAGATCGCTCTGGAGGCGCTGCTCCGGCAGAAGGAGCAGGAACTCGCGAGTGCGCGGCTGATCGCCGACAGGTTGCGCGAGCGATACCGGGGGACGTCCGGTGAACGCCCGGTCGATCTCATCGAGGTGATCCACGGGAACGCGCTCATCGCCGACAGGGCCGATCAGCTGCTGCGCTCGGCCGAGCAAGAGGTCGATTTCGTCGACAAACCGCCCTACGCGCAGACGCCGGGTGTGCTCCACCCCGCCGAACGCGATCTCCTCGACCGGGGTGTGCGGTTCCGCGGGGTTTACGAACGCAGCGCGCTGGAACTGCACGATCTTTCGTCCGACCTCGAAGCGGGTCTCGCCCTCGGCGAAGAGGCTCGTGTGGTCACCACGGCGCCGCTGAAGATGATCGTCGTCGACCAGCGAATCGGATTGGTGCCGCTGCGTTCCGATCTTCCCGAGGTCGGCACGGCACTGGTGATCCATCCGTGCGCGCTGCTCGACGCGCTCAGCGCTGTCTTCACTTTCCTTTGGCAGAGCGGGCTTCCGCTGTACCTGCCCGGTTCGGTCGAGCAGGCGGGCGCCGCCGCTTCCGACGACGCCCGCCTGCTCGCCTTGCTCACCACCGGGTTGCCCGACCGGAGCATCGCCAAGCAACTCGGCATGAGCTACCGGACGTTCCAGCGGCGCCTGCGCGATCTCATGACCTCTCTCGGCGCGACCACCCGGTTCCAGGCCGGGCTCCAGGTCGCCACGCGGGGCTGGGTCACCTTGCCGGGGACCCAGCCCTCGCGTGAGGAGAGTGTCAGCGAGCGAGCGGGCTCGTCTTCGCCACATCCGTGAGCGCGTAGGCCCGCTGGACCGTCTGCGTCACCGTGTTGCCCGAACTGTCCCGTGCGTCCGAGCGCAGCCAGACGAAGCCGTCGGTCGCCGCGAGTCGCGGGTGATCCACCGTCACCGACCACAGCCCGGTCCCGTTCGGCCGGGCGGTCGCCGCCGTCCAGGTGCGCCCGCCGTCCGTCGAGGACGAGACCTTCAGCTGCGTCACCGGACCACCGCCGCGTGCGCCGCTGTGCGAGCCGGCGAACACGTCGAAGGTGTACGGACGCCCCGCCGGTGCGCGGCCGCCGAGATCCAGCGGCAGCCGTTGGTCGAGCTGGATGAGCGGCTGGAAGGAACACGCATTGCCGGAGGCGTAGCAAGAGAATCCGGCCGGTGGCGTGGCGTTGGAGCGTGCCGAGGCGAACGTCCACGACGTGTCGGTCCGCGGGGCGTTCTGGAACAGCGCTGCGCTCGGAGCTCCGATCTGCGCCAGGCCGGGCATCACGTCGGTCACGTCCAGCCGGTAGGTGGCGGGGGTCGGTGCGAGCCGGAACTCCGGGGCGAGTGCGAACGGATCATCCAAATTGGACCGTGGTATCTCGGTCCCGTCCCGGTACAGCCGTGCCGTGGTCGCCGCGAAGTACCGCGCGTTCTCATAGGGATTCGAGTAGTGTCCGCCCGAACCGGCACCGGCCGTTCCGTCCATCCACTGCAACCCGGGGACGAACAGATCGGGATCCATGCCGCCCCGGCACATCGAGCACAGCACCGTCCAGCCGTTGGCCGTCGCCGGGTAGCGAGCCGGATGATCGGACGGCAGTTCCACCGTGCCGCTGTGCATCGGTGCGCGGAACCAGTACTCCTCCGGCCTCGACCGTTCGCCCGCGCGGTAGATGTTCTGCGCGTTCATGCTCAGCGCGGCGCGACGGCCCGCGGCGTCGGTGCCGGAAAGGGTGACGACCCGTTTCCAGACCAGCCGATCGTTCGCCGGTCCCGTGTACTCGGTCCAGGTGCCCGGAACCGGGATCTTCGTACCCTGCACCGCCTGCGTCTTCCACAGGCCGGTCGGGAAGGCGTACCAGTTCTTCTGCCCGGTCAGCCCCGGTTTCTCGGCCTGATAACCGGTCTTCGTGGCGACCAGCGAATTCTTGTCGACACGCCGGACGAGATCCTTCGGCACCCCGTTGGGGTCGAGGTAACTGAGGTTGTACATCACGTCAGGAGCCGCGCGCACCAGCAAGCGCACCGAAACCGCGCCCGCGGTCCGCAGCGCCTCGCCTTCGTCCCAGCCGAGGGACAAGGTCGGCATCGCCGCGCTGCTGAGACCCGGAACGCTCAGCGAACCCGGCGAACCGGCGTAGGGGATCATCGCCGCCGCACCCGCGCCTGCCACCGCGCGGGCCGCGTTCGCGATACCGGTGGAGACCGCGCTCACCGGGTCCGGTGACCCGGCGGGAACCGGGATCCTCACCAGGACGGCCTTCCCGCGGACGTCGAGACCGGCGAGATCACTCGCGCCACCCGCGCCGCCGAACACGACCGGCAGGGTTCGTTCACCGGGTGACTTCGCCGTCAACGTCGGCACGTCGTACGCGGGATTCAGCACCTTCGAGCCGCCGCCGACGACCTGCATCTCGACCGCGGTCTGGGTCAGCGTCGCACTGTCCTGCAACGAAATCGCCCCTGCCGAAGTGGCCGCCGCGGGTGTCACGCGCACCTCCCAGCCGCCTCCGCCGGACAGTCCGGCTTCGCCGACGTAACCGTTGACGCCCGCTCCGCCGGGGATCACGCGCCTCAGCATCACCGTGCGGTCCCGCAGGTCCGTGGGAGTGGGGGTGACCAGCCCCACCGGTACGGCGCTCGCCGCGTTCAACGCGATCTCGGCCGGGGCCGAGACGGCGACCTGCGTCGAGCTCATCGCCGACCAGCGGCGCACGGCCAGCCCGCGCTCCATCGCCCAGCCCAGCGCCGAATAGCGCCCGGCGGGAACGAGCACCCGGCCGACTCCGTCGACCAAGCCGATCTGCTGGCTGACCTGGTCGAGGAACGGGTCGTTGCGGTTGCCCGCGCCGGCCGTGTCGTCGATCAGCTGGGCCGACGCGACCTGAGCCGGGCCACCCGCGGAATCCCGTACCCGGATCGTCACCGGGAACAGCTCGGCCGCGTTGTAGATGCTCACGGGCGTCCGCACGGAGCCGGTCCCGTCCGCGGTCGTGGCCACCACGGCGCCGCCGTAGACGCCCGCCACCCCTTCGCTCGGGTTCACCGCGAGGTCGACGGTGGTGCTCGACTTCGGAGGGATCGAGAGGTTCGTCTTCGCCAGGCGCATCCCGGTACCCGGCTTGGCCACGCCGTCCCAGGGCTGCACGGTGAGGTTCAAGTTCAGGTTCAGCGGCTGGTCCCCGGAGTTGGTGTAGGACAGCTGCCGGACGACCTGTGCCGCGCTGTTCGTCGTCCGCTCGTTACGGCCGAAGCTCGCGACGGCGGTGCCGGTCGTCTTCTGCGAGACGGCCCGTGCGACGTCGAGAAGACCGGCTCCCTGTTCGTACCAGCGGAGGCCGACGTCCTTGGCCGTGGTGACGAGCGTGTTCTTCAGCGCTTGCCCGGTCAGTCCTGGTTGCTGCTGCAGCAGGATCGCCGCGGCACCCGCGACGTGCGGAGTCGCCATCGAAGTGCCCGACGCCGCGGTGTAGTTGTCGTCGACCGGTTCGCCCATCGCCGTGTCCGCGGCCCGGGCGGCGACGATCCCGACGCCCGGCGCGGTGATCTCCGGCTTGACCGAGGCGTCCCGCAGCCGCGGGCCGCGGCTGCTGAACCACGCGATCTTGTTGTCCCTGTCGACCGCGCCGACCGTGAGCGCGGACGTCGCCGCCCCCGGCGTCGTGACGGTCCGGTCGCCCGGCCCGGAGTTCCCGGACGCGACCACGAACAACGCGCCGGACTTGGCCGAAAGCGTGTCGATCTGTTCGCTCAACGGGTCGGCTCCATCGGTGACGCCGGCGCCGAGGCTGAGGTTCACGACCTTGGCGCCCTGTGCGACGACCCAGTCGATCCCGGCCATGACCTGTGCCGTGTCACCCTCACCGGAGGCGTCGAAAACCTTGGCCACCACCAGTTTCGCGTCCGGTGCGACACCCTTGTACCGGCCGCCCGACGCCGCGCCGGTACCGGCGATGATCGACGCGACGTGGGTGCCATGGCCATGGCGGTCCACGGCGTCGCCTTCCCCGCTGAAGTCGGCCGAGACGGTCGTCTTGCCTGCCAGGTCGGGGTGTTTCTCGTCGATCCCGGTGTCGACCACCGCGACCGTGGACCCCTTCCCGGTCCACCCGCTCTTCCACGCCGACGGCGCACCGACCTGCGCGGTGCTCTTGTCCAGCGCCACCCGGACCTTCCTGTCCAGCCGGACCTGTGAGATCCCTTGGTTCAGAACGGGTTTCCCGCCCGGGTCGAACGCGACGAGCGAACGCCAGAAGTCGCCCGTCCCCGCCTTCTTGACCTGTACTCCGACGCCGTTGGCGGTGACCAGCGGGGTGAGCCGCTGGGTTTGCGGGAGAGTCTTCGCCTTCGCGTCGAGCGACTGGGCGGACAGGCCCGCTCGGTCGCCGTAGCGCACGATGACGGGGATCGTGGTGCTCGCCGCGTCGTCACGCCGGTCTCCGACGAGCGTGGTGACGTTGAACAGCTCCGGGCCGAGCAATCCCTTGCCGATGAACGGAAGCGCGTCCGACGGATACACCATCAGGCCATCGGCCGTGCTCGTGATCTGGAACGCCGGGGCAGGCCGGTCCGGCCGCACGGCCGGTTCGACCTGCGCGGTGTCATGTCCGGCGCCGTCCCGTTCGTAAGTCACGACGTCGCCGGTGAGCAACGTGACGCGATGGACGTCCGGCTGTCCGGCGACAGGCGCGGGTTCCGGTCCGGCGGCTGTCGCGGCGTTCGCGGTCACCTGTAGCGGGGAGAGGGCGACCAGTGCGGATGCCGCCAGAATCGCCACCGGGTTTCTGGGGTGTCTCGTCAGATGAGGGGATCGGAGGAACATCGAGCCTCACTCTCCTCGGATAGTGAGAAGCGGCCGTGGTCACGGCCGCCGCGAAGATGGAGTTTCCCGAGGATGAGGCAGGAGTTCCCGGAATGACATGTTTCTCGCTGGCGGTAAGTCGCCGTTGGCGAGATACCGCCATGGAAAGGCCCGGACCGCCGACGGCGGCCCGGGCCCGGTCTAGAGGGGTCGGCTCACTGACCCGCGCTGCGCAGCTGCAGCGAGAAGTCCTGCCGGTTGTTGTCGGTGTCGGTGCTCAGGATGTTCCGGGTGTTCGACGCGTTGAGCTGGTCGGTGGTGGCGTTCTCCGGAATCGCGGCCTGGCCTTCACGAGCGGGAAGGACCGCGTTGCTGAAGGCGACACCGTCGAGCTTCGTGCCGGCCAGGTTCTGCACCGTGACGCCACCGGTGGTCGGGATGCCTTCGACGCTCGCCAGCGTGAACGGGACGACGTTCGTCTGGTCGGCGATGGTGCCGGAGAAGTTCTGCCCGACGAGCACCACGTACTGGCCGGCGGTGCCCTTCGGCTGCAGAATCGTGCCCGCCGGCATGACGATCGTGTCGGTCAGGATGCCCGCCGGCGAGTAGATGCGGACCAGGTAGCCGCTGATGTCCTGCGGCTGGCTCGAGATGTTGCGCAGCTCGATGAACTCGTCGAGCTGGCCGTTCAGGCCGCGGGTCGAAACCTCGTTGACGACCACGGTGGACGAGACGAGCGGCGCGACCTCGGTGCCCTCGGTCTCACCGGCCGCGTTCGCGACACCGCCCGCCATACCCATCGCCAACATCGCGAATACCGCCGAAGCGCCCAGAATTCGTCGCACGGGAGTTTCCTTTCAACTCTTTTGTCGGGGGATTTCGCCGGACCGGAATCTGTCGCTTCCGTGCCGACCTGACAATCATCCGATGGCGGGGGTCTCGTCGGGAAGGGGCCAGTTTTCCGGTACTTTCCCGTCATTCGATAATTGTCCACCGGCGCTCGGGTGAGTCTTTCCTTCGCCGTCTTCTCGCGACCGCGGCCGCGAGTTCGAGCTCGCGGCTGGACGTGTCCAGCACGTCGCCGAGCCATTGCCGCCAGTACGGACCGGGAATGCGTTTTCCGCGCTCCCAGCGAGAAACCTCTTCCCGGGTGACGCTGTCGTTTCCGGAGAGGGTATGCAATCTCGCGACCAGGTCACATTGTGACCAGCCTTTCGCGATTCTTTGTTCAGTGAGAAGTTCGCACAGCGGGGTCGCGTCCCCGCGGTTGCTGTTCGCGGTCACGACCGCACCTTTCTGGTACTCGCGAGCGGATTTGAAACCGGACTGGCGAACGGGGCCCTCAGTCGATCGGGAGTATGCAGCCGAAGTCGGTCTTGTTGTTGTCCGTGTCGCGGCTGACGGCATCCCTCGCCTGGGCGAAACCGGGGCAGGAGACGGCGGCCTGGTTCTCGCGGCAGGGAGACGACGGCGCCCATCCGACGCTGTCGATCCGGGCTCCGCGCCGGTCCAGGAGCATCTCACCGTCCCCGACGATCGCCTCGACGACCAGCTGCTGCACTGTTCCGCCGAAGCCCTGTCCGGTGATGAGGAAGTGTTCACCGGCGGGGATCTCGCTCCCGGCCGGCATGGTGGCCAATTCGACGGGCGCCGCCGCGCCCGTGCACGCTTGAACGGACCAGCCGCCGATGTCGATCGTGGCGGCGCCGGTGTTGTGCAGGTCGATGTAGCCCGCCGGGCCGCCGAGTACTTCATGGATCTTGACCGACGAAGCCCGGACGGTATCCGGAGCAGGGGTTCCGGCGAGTACGAAGATCAGGAGCAGGGAACCTGGCATCGTCATGACTGCAACGCTAGAAAAACGATCTCGGCGCCACAGGATACGGCGGGTACCGAACCTGATCGGGTCTTGGTACTTCCGGTACGCCGCTCACCCGGCCGGCCTAGCCCCGGTACCCGGCAAGGCGGTCCGCGATGTACAACTCGCGTTCGTGCGTGGTCTCCAGCTGTGGCAGCGGGCTGCCGCCCGGCCGGAAACGCAGTGCCCGGAACAGGTCCCGCCTGCTGCCGAAGCCCAGCTTCTGGAGGATCCGGCTGACGTAGTTCTTCACCGTCTGCGTCGCGAGGTGCAGCTCTTCGGCGATCTCGTCGTTCGACCACCGATAGAGGATCAGCGCGAGGATCTCCTCCTCCCGCCTGGTCATCACACTTGCGTACTGCACGGCTTCGGTGACCGCCGGCGGGGTTCCACCGGCTTGCAGGCACACACGCTGCCCGGCGAGGGTGGAGCGTACCGCCGACATCACCTGGCCGCAGCTGGCCGACTTGTGCACGAAGCTGTCCGCGCCCGCGTTCAGCGCCGTGGCGATGGCCGCGGGTGAGGCGTCACCGGCGAAGACCAGGACGGCCGAGTGCTCGAAGTGTTCCTTGACGAACCGGCAGATCGCGGTCCCGGCGGGCTCACCCCAGATCGACAGCTCGGTTATGACCATGTCGGGATGGCTCTTTTCGCACTGCCACAACGCTTCCGGCTCGCTCGCGGCTTCGGTCACCGCCTCCACCCCTGCCGAATCCCGCAGCAGCCTGCTGAGCGCGTATCTGATGAGGGGCTGATCGTCTACTACGAGCGTGGTGACGCGGTTCATGGTTCCCCTTGGGGTATTTGACGGGTGCCCGGCGTGGCCCCGGGCCGTGCGGTCGGCCCGGGCCGGGCGGCGCCCGCATTCGCCGAGAACAGGGTCGCTCGCTCGGGCGATCCGTCGAACCGACCGCCGCGGCGACGTCGGTACTCATTTTTTCGTCGAATCCTCTTTCGTCGCGGTCCGGCATGGATCTTCTCGCTTCTTGTCGTGGGAGAGGACCAGCAATCGGGTGACAAGGGAGAAATGCCGCCAGGCGAGGAGGCTGGATTTGGGCCGGACGGCGGAACGGGGACACAGATCGCGAACGCGTCGTCCCGGACACGTGGAAAGCCAACGGTGTCGTACTGTCAAGGTCCCTTCGGGGGAAGGACGATCCGATGAACGGTCTTCATCCGATACTCACGCGTCGTGAACCGGCGTTCGGCATATCCGTTCACGCCCGTTCACCGTACCGGCTTGGTTCTTCTCGTTGAAAAACCCGGCCTGATCGAATTCCGTGATCTCGTCCGATATCGTTATCGGAAAGTGCGTATCATGGCCGACCGTGCATTTACTGCACTCGGTCGGCCGAGTGCGATCGCGCGGTCGGAGCCACCACGCCGTCAGAACGACGCCGGGAAGCAGGTGGAGTCCACAGAGGACGCCCGGCCGGAGTCCGGGTCTCGTCCTCGCGGGTGAGTGTCAGTCGCGCCGCCGCAACGGGTGAGCAGGACGTGCGGCGCCCCGAACTCGCGGGTTCTCGATGTGGCCGGACTCCGTCGTCTATAAGGTCCGGGTATGAACCAGTCGATCTCTTTCACCGACCGCAACTTCAAGCTCTCCGTCGTTCAAGAGCTGATGTACAACCAGGACCTGCTTCCGCGGTTCACCCTGCGGGAGTACGCCGCCGAGCAGGGCTTCAGCTACGACGGCGGAAGCGTCGAGGCGGTGCCTGAGGCCTTGGCCTACTTCGAGGCGCTCGAAGTCCCTGTCGAGCTCGCGGAGAAGATCACCGAGATCGAGATGGACGGCGGCAACGAGATCTACCTGGAGATCGCGCCGAACTGGGACGGCGAGGACGGGCTCTTCGACGTCGACGAGTTCGCCGACGTGCGGCACTTCCCCAACCTGAAGTCGATGACGCTGCTCTACACGGGCAACGACGAGGCGCTGGAAACGTTGCGCGCACGGGGTATCGAGGCGGACTGGCTCTGATCGGATTCCGGTGCGTCAAGGGGCCGAACGGACCACAGTGTGCGCAGGGCGTCTCGGGTACGTTCGCGGGAACGTATCCGACGGGGGAGTGGATCATGACCGTCCAGGGCCGGCCGCCGGTCCGGCACGGCAGTGCCAAGGACCGGGCTGAGCAGGTGTTCGGCCCGCGAACCGCCAAGCGGGTGGCGACCTTCGGCGACGGAATGTCCTATGTGGAGGCCGGCTTCTGGGCGCAGTCTTTCGCTTGGCTGGTCGATTTCGTCGTGTTCGTACTCGGTGTGGGAGTGGGCGTCCTCGTGCTGGCGCTCGTGGATCTGTCGGTGAACCTCGACAACGGGGTGATCGCCCTGGCCGTCCTGGCGATCCTGTTCGTGGTGCCGTTGCTGTACGGCCTGTGTTTCGGCAACGGTCGCGCGCTCGGCGCGGTGCTCACCGGCACCAGGCTCACGCGCGCCGCGGACGGCGGCCGGATCGGCAAGAAGGCACCTTGGGCGATGCTGATCAGGACGGTGCTGATGCCGCTGCTCCTCGTCGCCGTGCTCGCGGCCGCGTTCACCGGGGGCGGTACGGCGCCGGGTGGCTCGCCGGCCAGGGTCAGCGTCGACGTCCGCGCCACCAGGCGGCTCCGTGAGGCGGGCATCACCCGGTGAGCGGCGAGCAGTTCGGTGGCAGCGCGACGACGTGGTGATCGAAGCGGCGAACGAGACAAGACGCGTGACCGCGAGCGCTACGGCGTCACGCCCGGATAGTCGCTACGCCGCGGTTCGGAGATCCGCGATCCTGTCGGCCAGATCGCGCGCGTCGGCGTTGGCCCGGCGTAGGTGCGCCTGCGCCCACAGCGGGCGCAGCCGGTCCGTGAGGCGGGCGGAGTTCAAACTCGCCGCACCGGCGAGCACCGAGTCGGCCACCTCCACCGAACGATCGGCGTCGCCGTCGACGAGGTGGCTCGTGGCCAGCATCGTCAGGCAGAACGCCTTGCTGCGCGCCATCTCGCGCGGATAAGACGCGACGACGTCGGTCAGCTCGCTGATCGCCGCGCCGGCGTGGGAGGGATCCGCGGTGGCGGCGAGTTCGTTGTGCACCGTCCCGGCCATCGCCGTGAGGTCGGTCTCGCCGAAGAACGCCGCATACGGCGGGACGTCGGCCGGGTCGGCTGCGTCGAACGCCGCCCGCGCCCGGCTCAGCCGGCGGGTCGCTTGCCCGCTGTCACCGAGTTGCGCGTACGCCCAGGCCATGTTCGCGCGCAGCACACTCAGCATCAGCGGCGAGCCGCCGGACTCGGCCGCTCGCTCGCCGCGCCGGAACGCGCCGAGCGCCGCGCGGGATCGGCCGTGGTGCAGGAACACCCGTCCCTTGCGGTAGCAGATGTTCGACACCAGTACGTCGTCTTCGGCCGCGCTCGCCAGGGACAGCGCGCCGTCGAACGCGGCGTGCGCGAGATCGGCGCGGCCCGCGTCGAAAGCGGTCCACCCCACCAGGTTCGTCAGATCCGCCAGCGCGGTGCACAACCGCCGCCGCACGGAATCGCCGCAGTCCCTGGCAAGCAGTCGCGATGCCGAAATCCGGTGGGCCGCCACGGCGTCCGCGCACCGGCCACCGCCGTAGCGGTAGTCCAGCGCCCGGAACCTGCTCGTGTCGGCTTCGACCTGCCGTACGTCGTCGAGCCCGAGACGGGAATCGGTATCCGCGCGCATGACGCTCACCTCGGTATTCGGGCGGCCCACTCGGGTTTGCTCCACGATGACGTATCCCTCGGACCTGCTTCGAGGGTCGAAAGTCCCATCCGGCCGGTCAAAACACACCAATCTCGCGGCATCGGTCAGGCTCCGGGCGGTCTGCGGTCCTGGACCCGGCGGGCGACGGCGAGTGCGATCGGTGCCGCGAGCCAGCACAGGTAGGCGCCGGTGCCGCCGGTCAGGAACGCCACGGGAATGGAGATCCCGAACACCGCGGTCAGGCAGACGCTGCGCGTCAGGCTCTGGGCGAACACCCTGGGCGGGTCTTCGGTCCGGTAGAGGTGTTCGCGCCGGACCTCCCGGATGATCATCGCGAACGACGCCGACGCCAGAACCTGTACCAGCGCGTAGAAGCCGAACCGGGGTGCGAACGCGCCGTCGGCGGTGAGCACCCGTGTCGCGAACGGCATCAGGACCTGCATGAACAGCCAGACCAGGTTGAGGCTGATCAGACGGCCGCCCAGTGAGCGAACGTAGGGGAAGATCTCGTGGTGGGCGCGCCAATGGGCGGCGATCACCACGAAGCTGAGCGCGAAGGCGACGTACTCCTTGCCGTGATCCGACACCGAGCTCAGCATGGCCTCGGTGGTGTCGCCGTGCGGGATCGGGAGTTCCAGGGCCAGCAAGGTGAGCGCGATCGCGATCACCGCGTCGGCGAAGATGGTGAGCCGCTCGGCGGCGGACTTCGCGATCGGGTCGTCGGTCTGGGGTTTCATGGTGAGAGCCGGCTTCCGTGGTCTCAGGCGGCGATTTCCGCGGCCGGTCGTGGGGCGGACTCGAATCGCCGGGACCGCACGGCCAGGATGATCATGACCGCCGGGAGCAGGATGTCGGTGACGAGGACCCCGCCGGTGTTGCCGGGGGCGTGGTCACCGTTGGCGAACCACTGGTAGACGTGGCCGATCACGGCTCCCCAGAGGAACATCCCGCCGGCGATGCCGATCGTGATGCGTTCCCGCGCGGACGCCGAGGCGGCCCGGAAGCCCAGGATGGCCATGCCGAGATTGGCGAAGGCGATCTCGAACATGAAGGGCGTCCGGTCGAAGCCGATCGCCGTGGCCATGACGTCCGGGAAGGCGAGGAAGGCGACCGTCATCCAGAGGCTGCCGCAGCCGAAGGCGCCGATGGCCCACCAGCGCTGCCAGATCTCGAGCCGTTCGCGCGGGGACGCGGCGTGGCGGGCCCGGATGGCGGCGCCGATGGCGGGCACCACGACCCAGACCAGGGGGAAGGCGGATTGGGCGAGGTATGAGAGGTTGTCCATGCCTCCAGTCTTAACTAGTTAATATTAACCTGTCAACACTCTGGTATGGTGAGGCTCGTGGACGACGGACTCGCAGACTTGCTGCACCGCGTGGTCATGCTGATGGGCGAGGCGACCCGGAGGCGTACCGATGACCTCGACGGGCTGACCTACAGTCAGATACGCCTTCTGGGCACGCTGGAGGAGGTCGAACCGGCGACGCAGCATCGGCTCGCGCAGGCGCTGTCGGTGTCCGATCCGGCGATCAGCCGGGCCTTGCGGCCACTCGAAGCGGACGGCCTGGTGCGGATCGACGTCGACCCCGAACACGCGCGGCGACGGCTGGTCCGCCTCACCGAATCCGGCCGGAAAGCCTTCCACGCCGCCGGGAAGCCGCTCTACGACGAGTTCCGCGCGGCGCTCGTCGCGGCCGGCTTCCCTTACGAGCGCTACCTCGAAGACACCCTCCGGCTGGCGGAGATCCTCACTCCCGACTGATGGACGCCGGTGCGCCCGGTCAGTCGGACTGAGAGCTGTCACGTGCGGTGAGCCGCCTCGGCGTGCGTCGAGATCCCATGCCAGATGCGAACAGCGGTGCCAGTTCGCGGAGAATGGCTTTGCGCTCGTTCGGCGTGGTACCACGTAAAGCCAGGCAGGACAACACGACCAGAACGGCTGCCCGTGTCGTCCGGCCGGCGATCACGCCGATCCCCGCGAGCGCGCTGATCACTACGGTAACCGTCATCGTGTTGCTCCCAAGGTCGTCGCCACAGCCATTTCGTGTTGCTAGCGTGAAGCGTTCGTCCGTGGTCCCGCCAGAGTGGGGGACGCTTTACGGAACAACGCTGGGGACGTATCAAGGGGAGCGGCCAGTGGAACCGTCGGCGCAGGAACGAGCGTTCGCGTCCGAGGTCGAGCGCCACCGTGCCGCGGCCCGGGTCAGCCAGGAATGGGTTGCCCGGCAGGTCGGAATGTCGAGGCCCAAGATCTCCGAGGTCTGCGCCGGCCGCTATCTGCCCACCAGGCCGACCTTGGACAACCTGGTCACAGCGTTGGCCATGGAACGGGACAGGGCTGTCGAACTGTGGCAGGCGGCGTGCGAGGGGCGACGGCAACGCATCCAGGCGGAGAAGCAGGCCCGGTATCCGGTGCCGGATTCGTGGACGGCACTGAGCGTTCCGACGGCCGAGGTCCGCTCGCTCTTGCGAGCGCAGATCGAGACGGCGACGGACATGCCCTATCGTCTTCCCGGCGCCCGGGCGACGTCGCTGGCCACGGTCTACGTTCGCCAAGAACTGGGCAGCGGTATCGAGGACGCGCAAGTAGAGCCTCGACCCGAGCCCGTGCTGGACGAGCGAGGGATCCTCTTCCTGCCGGCACCGCCGGTTCCGCGGTTGACCGTTCGGCCGCCGTCACGTGCGGTTCGTCAAGCGCTGGACGACCACGAGCATCTCGTCATCACCGGTGGTCCGGGTCAAGGCAAATCGACGCTCTCGCTCCGCTTGACCGCCGAGATCGCGACCAAGTGGCTACACCTGAACGGTGATGGCCCGATCCCGTTGACCGAACCGGTCCTGCCGTTGCGGTTGACCGCCCGTGTGCTGGCGGCACAGCTGGAACTGCCATTCCCGCAAGCTTTGGCAGCCTGCGTGCTGGTCGAGTTCGGCTCGCTTTTGACCACGGTGATCACCGCGGACCTGCTCGCCGCACGGGTCGTCGGCTGCCGCTGGCTGCTCATGATCGACGGACTCGACGAAGTCGCCGACCCGGTAGCACGGCACAGGCTCGTGAAGGCGCTCGCGCTGCACGCGAACGACTCGCCCTATCGCGTCGTTCTGACGACGCGCCCGCTCGAAGGCGCCACCCTCGCACCTCTGCAACGGGCGGCCGCCCATTACGAGCTACAGCCGTTCGATGACGCCGCGTTCCGTGACTTCGCCGGGCATTGGTTCACCGAGCCGGACACGACCGCGCGCTTCCTGCACGAGGTCCGGCAAGCGCACCTGGGCGAACTCATCCGCTTGCCGCTGCTCGCCACGATCGCGGCGATCATCTTCGAGCAGCACCGGAGCAGGCCGCTGCCGGACAACCGGTACGCCCTCTACGAGTCGTACATGGAGTTCTTGCGCTCCGGCCGCACTCTGCCACCGGGGCAGTTCGATCGGATGGGCACCGGGCTGCTGGAGCATCTCGGATTGGTCCGGTTGGAAGCTGACACGTCCTTGTCGGTGGCCGCACGGGATTGGGTCGAGGAGCGGACCGCCGACCTGCCGTTGGGCTGGACGGACGAGCTGTCGGCCTACCTCGGCTCCACCGGACTGCTGGTTCGCCGGAGCGATGATCTCCAATTCCTGCACCACAGCTTCGCCGAGCACCTCGCGGCGACCGGGAAGGCGCGGCTGCTGCCTGAGCGGTTCGATCCGGAGCACGAGGACTTCCGCCGGCTGCTGCACGCCGCCCGCCAAGAAGAAGCCGGCCGGCTGGCCCGCGCGGTACTCCTGCACTACACACATTTGCACCGTGATCAGGCTGATCCCCTGATCATCCGGCTGCACGCCGGTACGGCAGCGGAGCAACTGATCGCCGCTCGGTTGATCGCCCAGCACGTTCCAGCGAGCTCCGACGTGATCGACGACTTCCTCGTCACCGCAAGGCAATGGGCGACCATCGTCCGATACACCGCAGGCGAGATACTCAACCAAGTCTGTCGTGCCACCTATCATCCGGGCTTGACGGCCTGGCTGATCGACCTGATGCGCGACGAAGCCATGCCGTGGCGCTCCCGCGTGGATTCCGCGGCCGCGCTGGCTGTCAGGATGCCGAATCCGTGCCGGAGTGAGGCAGTCGACCTACTGTGTACGGTCACCGAAGACATCGCCGTGCCGGTCGCGCCACGCCTCGCGGCAGCCGAAGCATTGACGCAATGCGGGCCGACCGAAAGAACTTCGGCCGAGCGCGGCCTGGAGGCGGTCCTCGACGATCCCCTGACAGAGCCATACCGCCGGAAGGAAGCCGCTGTAGTACTGGCCGGTGTCAGCCGGGACGGCTACGCGAAGGCGAGTCGCGCACTCATCGAACGGCTTGCCGACCCTGCGACCCGGAACGCCGAACGAGTCGAGTTGGCGGCAGGGCTGGTCGAGATCGGCACCGAGTTCCACGAACGGAGCGCAGAAGTATTTCGACAGGTACTTCACAGCCGCTCCCGCACCACCGTGGGCTGTGAGGCTGCGGCCATCGGGCTCGCCGCGCTCGGGTCCGACCATCTCGCCGAAGCCGTTAACGCCTTGACCGATCTGGTGAACAACCGCGATCTGTACTATTTCGAGCGAGCTGAGGCAGCGAGGACGCTGGCCAGGATGGGCCCGCAGTACTTGAGGGCGGCGGCCGGACACCTCCGGGCCATGACGGCTGAGCCCGGCACCAGTCGCGTCGCCCTCGCCAAGTACGCGGAGTCGCTGGCTGGTCTAGGGTTCGAATTCCACGGTGAAGCAGCCGACTGTCTGATGTCCACACTGGCCGGCCCGGCTCCGGAGACGACGGCCATCCTGTCGGCCGCACAAGGACTCGCGCGACTGGGGCCCGAGTTTCACGATGTGGCGACGGCGCAACTGCGACGAGTCACAGATGATCCGCTCGCCGGGGGAATCGAGCGTGCCCGAGCACTCAGCCAACTCGCCGAGTTCGGCGCCCAGCACCGTGCCGACGCCGTTGAAGGGCTCCGTGCCATCCTGCATGACTCCGATGCGGAAGCCGAGGCGCGGTGTTGGGCTGCCGACGAGCTGCTCGGCCTGGGCACTGAACTTCATGCCGAGGTCGCAGACGCTCTCCTTGTGATCGTGCAGGCAGATCGTGATCCGAATGTCGTCATCAACGCCTGCCGCACACTCAATGCACTAGGTCGGCGGTACTCCGATTTCGTGGACCAAGCGATACACCAGGCGGCTCGTTCACCCGCGGTTACCGCGAGCACGTTGTTCAACGCGGCAACCCTGTTGTCCTCTTCCCCCGCCCGGCTCGCACGTGACAGATTGTCCGAGCTCATGCAGGACTCGAAACAAAGTGCCTGGACTCGGACCATGGCCGCCGGGTACTTCGTCCGGCGAACGGATGGCTTCGCCGAGGTCGCGGTGCGCACCCTGCTGGAGATCCTTCGTCACCAGGCCGGAGGTGCCTTGCTGCGCGTCGATCTCGTCACGAGAAAGCTCGTCGACGCGGGCGGCAGTCATGCCGCGATGATCGCGGCACAGGTGCGCGCACTTCTGTCGAATCCTGACCTCGGCACAGTCGAGGCCCGTCAGGCCACAACGGCTTTGATCGAGCTCGGATGCGCTGACTCGCCGGACGTCATCGCCGCTCTCGCCACGATCGTGTCCGACGACTCCGCTCCCGCGAGTATCCGCTGTTCGGCCGCCGTCGACCTGGGCACCCTGTCGACCGACTGCACAGCCACTGCCATCGCCGTACTGCGCGACATGGCCGGCGAAGAGGGCGCCTCGCGTGACGTGATTCTCGGCCTTGAGCGTCTCGGCGAAGATGTGCTGCCTCTGCTCAAGGCCACGGTCAATGATCGGAACAGGCTACGCGGGGACAGGGAGACGGCTGCGAGTCTTCTTGCCGCCGTAGCGCCAGACCTTGCCGAAGTCGCAGAAGGCGAGCTACGCCACCAGGCGGCCGATCCTTACCTGAACCTGTGGGTTCGCGCGGACGCGATGACGAGCTGGGCCGAGGTCTCCGCGTCGGCTCGTGACGAAGCGATCGCGTTCTTCGGCACGGTTACGGCAGACGAATGTGAACCGCCCGATGAGAGGTGTTACGCGGCGGAGCAACTGGTTCTGCTCGACCGTTCTCGCTGGGAGTTCTCGGTCACCGTCGTGCGCAGATTACTGTCTGATCCGCGAGTGAGCGCATCAGATCAGTTTTACTGCGCGAGGCAACTCCGTGACCTCAATGATCTGCGGTCCGACCAGCTGAGCGGGTTCGCTGCCGCCATGTTTTACCATCCTGAAGCCGATGCCGATGACCTCATATCTGCCGCCAGGCGACTGCAGGGCCCGATTCAGCATGCGACCTGGCTCGAACTACTGGCCGATCATACGGTACCTATCAAGGATCGTCTTCCCGGCAACGTCCTACGCGATGGTGAGACCTACGCGCCCCACGTTGAAGCCGCGTTACGTGAAGTATGCACAGAGATTGAATTCAGCCGAGGCGAACGGGTCGAGGCCGCGAAAAACCTTGGGCAACTCGTGCCGCGCCTCATCCCCGAAGCGGTGGAAACTCTCCGTAAGATCTCGACCAGAGCGGATAACAGTGGGTTCGACGCCCTCGTGGCTCTCGCGGGGTTCGGTGGCCCGTGGTGGCGTGAGGTGGCGGAGTCTCGAGAACGTATCGTCATCGATGGTGCCGAGCAACAGGGTAGACGCCTGGCCGCCGCTCTGGTCCTCCATGTCGTGGGGGCGGCCCTGTCTGAACCGGTACTTGAATTTCTCCGAGAGATCGCATCGAGCCGTCAGCAGTCCGACTTGAACCGCGTCACCTCCCTTTTCGCACTTCGCGAGTTCAGCGGACTCGACGAGCTGCGAGCCATCAGGGAAGATTCCCAAAGCGCGACTCATATCCGCTGTGAGATAGCGAGCCGGTTGGCCCGGTATGCGGTCGAGGACCGAGCCGCGGCAGCTCGAATACTGTCTGCGAGTGCCGGAGATTTTTCGGCGCGGCCCGCCATGCGATGCCGGGCTGCGAAGGAACTAGCCGAGCTCGGCCTCGCGGGCCGCGCGCAGGCGGTCGAGAAACTCGAGCAGATCATGATCGACGAAAAGTTGCCGATCATCACCAGAGCCGAAGCGGCACATGCGCTCGCTCGACACCGCCCGACCGAAGTGAATGCAGCCTTGCACTGGTTGCGGATGTTGAGCGAGGCAGAACGTCCGCTGCAACGCGTACAGGTCCTTTTGAGGCTGGGTAAGCTGGACAGCACAGAGGCCGTGCCATCACTACGCCGCATGGCTGGTGACCGCGACCTGGGGCCAGTGGCGCGGCTACGGTCCGCCGAAGCGCTGATGCGGTTGCGTCGCGATCAACGTGAAGCTGCCAGTGTCGTCGTACTTGAGTTGGCGCGAAGCGCGCATGTTCCGGTCCATGTCCGTGCGCGGGCTGCCCGCAAGCTGGCCCTGTGGAGCGAACTATGTCGCGACGAAGCGCGGGACATCCTGCGTCGGCTGGCTGAAACTCATAGGCATTAGGGTCGTGGAACGTCCCGTTCTCTCGACGCCTGCCGCCAGAACCGGGCGATCAGGATCGGAGCGTTCAAGGCGGCGACGCACGCGCCGTAGTACGCGATGGCGGTGGCGCCTATGACGAAGGCGAGCACCACCTGGCCTGTGGTGAAGACGTTCGAGTAGACGTTGACCAGGGCGAGGTAGTCCACCAGGATCAATGCGGCGCCGAGTGTCCCGAAGAGCGCGAACGGAATCGCCGGCAAGGCCAGGACGGTGGCGAGACCATTGTTCTTGTCCCGCGTTCGCACCGTTCGATAGGAGTGGATGAGCGCGAGGAGACACAATCCGGTGTATCCGCCAGAGAGCCAGTCGTAGTGAAGCATGCCCAGGAATTCGCCGAGACTGATCTTGGATATGTCCACTTCGCCACCTGCTGACAGGCCGACACCCATGGACAGAACACTGCCCACCATGAAGGCCAAAGCGAGCCAGCATGCCTGCAACGCGAGCATCGCGGCGGTCATCACGATGCCTGTCCACCGGTTGCCCGCCGGCGTCGCCGACAGACGAGCGAACACGCGAACCATGACCGATCGTGCCGACCGGCCGATTTTGATCGCCGATTGTGCCGCCTCGTACCAGGCGAGCGCCCATTTGATGGCGAGGAACAAAAAGACGACGATGCTCGCCGGGCCGAATATCGATTTCAGCAGCGCTTCCCAGGCCGCGTCCGGGTCGGGTATGTCCGGGAACTCCACGTGTCCTCCGACCTTGGGTGGTGACGCTTGCCAAGATGGTCGCGAGGATCGTGCTGCCCGTTACGGCGAAGTTGACGGCGCGCCGGCGCAGCAGGGCACTGCGAATCAGTCCACTTCGGACACGACGCGGCCGCCGAGCACGGTGAGCACCGAACGGGCATCGAGCAAGTCCCGCCCAGCCGCGGTCAGTGGATCGCGGTCGAAGACGGCCAGATCGGCCAGCCGGCCGGGCGCCAGCGTCCCCTTGCGGCCCTCGGCGTGTTCCAGCCACGCCGGGCCGGTCGTCCACAGCCGCAGCGCTTCCTCCCTGTCGAGCCGTTGCTCCGACGAGAGCAGGGAGAACGGGTTGGGCCCCGGCTCGCCCGTGAAGGTGGCGACCCCGCGGCGCCAGTCGGGTTCGGTCACCGGGGCGTCCGAGCTGTCCGCGACCACCACGCCGTGGTCGAGCAGCGTCCGGGCGGGGAAGGCCTCACGCCAGCGGTCCTCACCCACGATCCTGACCATCGACGGGCCGCTGAACGTCCGCATGAGCGAGCTGGTGATCACGCCGGTCCCGGTCCGGGCCAGGCGTTCGTGCACTTCCGGCGACAGGAACGTGCCGTGGATGAGCACGTGCCGCGCGTCCGGCCACGGGTCGGCTGCCTCGGCGGCCTCGATGGCGTCGACGACGGCATCGGCCGCCCGATCCCCGGTCACGTGGACCTGCACGCGGACCCGGCGCCGCTGGGCCACGGCGATCAGTTCGTGCAGCTCCCGCACCTGTTCCGGATCACCGGACCCGGCCGTGACGAGACCTCCGTGCCCGCCGCCGGGATACGGCCGGTGCATCCAGGCCGTGCAATGCGTCGGGACGCCGTCGGCGAACAGTTTGATCCCGCCGATGCGCAGCAGATCGTCCCCGGCACCCAGTTCCGTACTGTCGAGCGCCCGGGCGAGGTCGGCCGCGGAAGTCGTGGGAGACGGCCAATTCCAGTGCAGCAGCGCGGTCACCCGCAGCGTCATCCGGCCCGCCGCGCGCAGATCCCGGTAGTCCTGCCACAGCCCGGGCGGGACGATCGGGTCGGTGACGCTGGTGACGCCGATCCGGTTCAGCCGGGCCATCGTGCGCGCGGTCGCGTCCAGCCGTTCGTCCCGGCTCGGCTGGGGCAGCAGCCCGGCCACGAGTTCCTGCGCGCTCTCCACGAGGATCCCGGTCGGTTCCCCGGCGGTGTCCCGGAGGATCTCGCCCGCCGCCGGATCCGGTGTCCCCGCGGTGATCCCGGCCCGCTCCAGCGCGGCGCTGTTGACCCAGATCGAATGGGACGACGCGTGGTGCAGCACCGTGGGCCGGTTCCCGGTCACCTCGTCGAGCCAGGCCCGCGACGGCTCGGCGCGGCCGTCCGAGAACTCGGCGATGGTGGTCTCACGCCAGCCACGGCCGACGATCCATTCACCCGGCGGCGCGGACCCAAGCGCCCGGCGAACCTCGGCGAGGGAGGCCGCGGCGGCGAGGTTCACGCAGAACTCCGGCCCGGACGAGGCGTACCAGGCCAGATGCAGATGCGCGTCGTTGATCCCCGGCAGGACGGCGCGTCCCCGCAGGTCGACCGACGGCGTGCCGGGAGCGGCCGCGGCGGAGACCGTTTCGTCGTCCCCGACGGCGACGACGCGCCCGCCGGAAAGCAGGATCGCCGTGGCGTTCCCGAATTCGGCGTCGAAGGTGCGCACGAGACCGCCGCGCAGGAGCAGATCGGAAGTCATACCGCCGCCCTTTCCCCGGCCGGGACGGCCGCCTGATGGTCCGGATGCCAGGCCACGACGACGTCTTCACCGGGACGGTGTCCGTGTGCCGTGCCCGCGGACAGCACCGCGCAGCCGCGCGCGCCGTCGGCGTACCGCAGCCAGATCCGGCTGTGGTCGCCCACGTAGACGATGTCGGTGACCTGGGCGCTGACGCGCTGGTGCCCGGGAGGGACCGGGTCGGCGCGGGTGTACAACTTCAGCCGCTCCGGCCGCACGATCGTGACCTCGCCGGGCGTGAGGGACAGGGCGTTGGACTCGCCGACGAACTGCGCGACGAACAACGTCTCCGGGCGCTCGTAAAGATCCTCCGGCGTGCCGACCTGCTCGATCCGGCCCTCGTTGAACACCGCGATCCGGTCGGACAGGGTGAGCGCCTCCTGCTGGTCGTGGGTGACGAACAGGAACGTCATCCCCAGCTCGCGGTGCATCCGGGCGATCTCGCGCTGCAACTGGTCGCGCAGCTTCTTGTCCAGCGCGCCCAGCGGCTCGTCCATCAGCAGCGCCCGTGGCTGGTAGACCACGGCGCGGGCCAGCGCGACCCGCTGCTGCTGGCCGCCGGAAAGCTGACGGGGCAAGCGATCCCGGACCGCGGACAAACCGACCAGTTCCAGTACCTCGGTGACGCGGCGGTTGATCTCCGCCTTCGGCCGCTTGCGCTGGGCGAGCCCGAACGCGACGTTGCGGGCGACCGACATGTGCGGGAACAGGGCGTACTGCTGGAACACCACCCCGAGATCCCGCCGGTGCGGTTTGAGCCGCGAGATCTCCTGCCCGTCCAGGGTGATCGAACCCGCGGTGAGCGGGGTGAAGCCGGCGATCATCGACAGCATCGTCGTCTTGCCGGAGCCCGACGGTCCCAGGAAGGTCATGAACTCGCCGTCGGCGATGTGCAGCGAGACGTCGTCCACGGCGGGACGCCCGATGCCCGCGTACGCCTTGGTCACGTGCGCGGTGGTGATACCGCGGTGGTCGTCAGTCATGGTGGCTCCGTCGGCGCAGGAACAGGGGCACGAACAGCAGGATCGTGGTGAACACGACGATCAGGCTCGACGCCGCGGCGATGGTGGGGTCGATCTCCAGGACGATCGACTCGTACATCTTCACCGGCAAGGTCTTGATGGCGGGGGTTTGCAGGAAGAGGGCGACCACGACCTCGTCGAAGGAGGTCGCGAAGGCGAACACGAAGCCCGACATCACGCCGGGAGCGATGCTCGGCAGCACGACCTTGCGCAGTGTCGTGAGTTTCGACGCGCCGAGACTCGCGGCGGCCTTCTCCACGACCGGGTCGTACCCGGCGAGGCTTGTCTGCACGGAGGTCAGCACGAACGGCACGCCCAGCACGGCGTGCGCCAGCACGAAACCGAGCATCGTCCCGTTGAGCTGCCACCGCAGGAAGGCCCCGTAGACGGCGACCGCGACGACGATCCCCGGCAGGATCATCGGCGCCATCAGCAGCTGCCGCACGACGCCCCGGCCGCGGAACCGCGCGCGGTCGAGACCGAACGCGGCCGCCACCCCGACGACCGTCGCGAGCACCGCCGCCAGCAGGCCGACCTGGACCGAGTTGGCCAGCGCGGCGAGCCACTGCTTGCTGCCGAAGAACTCGCCGTACCAGCGCCACGACCAGTCGTCCGGCGGGAACTGGAACGTCGAACCGGCGCCGAAACTCATCGGGATCACCACGAGGGTGGGGGCGACGAGCACGAACCCGACGATGACGACCCACACGCGCAAGCCCCAGCCGAGCGTCCGCTGCCGGAGCGCGGCCCTCGTGATGGACGGATCACTGGCCACGGTCGGCACCTCCCGCCACACTGGTGCCCAGCGGCGCGGCGACCCGGCTGAGCACGGCCAGCACCACGAGCGTGACGACCAGCAGGATCGCCCCGAGCGCCCCGGCCCCGGCGAAGTCCAGCAAGTCGTTGACCTGGGTGCCGATCACCTGGGCGGCCAGCGCCTGCTGCGGCGTGCCGAGCAGCGCCGGTGTGATGTAGAAGCCCAGCGACATGATGAACACCACCGACACCCCGGCCAGGACGCCGGGCATCGACAAGGGCAGATACACCCGCAGGAAGGCGACAGGACGGGACGCGCCGAGGCTGCCGGCGGCGTGGAGCAGGCTCCGGTCGATCCCGGACATCGAACTGTGCAGCGGCAGCACCATGAACGGCAGCATCACCTGCACCATCGCGACGGTCACCCCGGCCACCGAGCCCAGGAGCACCACCCCGTCGACGCCGAGCGCGGCGAGCGCCTTCTCGATCACCCCACCCCGCTGTTCGAGGACGTACCAGGCGAAGTTGCGGGCCATCACGCTCGTCCAGAACGGCATCAGGACCAGCAGCGTCAGCACCGTGCGGCCCCGGCGCCCGACCAGCGTCATCGCGTAGGCGTACGGGTAGGCGACGATCAGCGTGGTGACGGTGATGATCGACGCGGTCCGCAAGGTCCGCAGCACCACCCGGATCTGCACCTCGTCCCCGAGCACGGCCAGGTAGTTGCCGACGCCGAAATCGGGCTCGGTGAAGCTGCGCCAGAGGATCGCGGCGAGCGGGTAGAAGAAGAACACGAGCACCACGGCCGCGGCGGGCAGCAGCAGCCAGGTCGCGGAACCGGTCCGCCGTGCGGTTCTGACGGTGGTCATCCGGTCCTCCAGTCCGACCAGGCCTTGACGAGCGCCGTCCGGTTCGCCGCCCACCAGCGCACGTCGCTGAGGACGCGCAGGTTTTCCTTTTCGTCGCCCCAGATGTCGAGCTCTCGCCCGATCGGGGTGTTCGGTGCCGGTGCGGCGGTGTTCGCCGGTCCGACGCCCGCGGCGGCCGCGAAGGCAGCCGCCTGCGCCGGTTCCGAGGCGAACCGGATCAACCGTTTGGCTTCCTCCGCCCGCGGTGTCCCCTTCGGCACGACGAGCACGTCCCAGGTCACCGGGACGGGAATGCCGGGCACCACCTTCCAGTTCGTCGCGCCCGCTTTCAGCAGCGAGAACGCGCGGGCGCTGACGATGAGCGCCATGTCCGCCTGCCCGCCCGCCATGCGCTGCTGCTGGTCGCCGTAGGTGCTGGTGATGGTGAGTTCCGGCCGGATGCGGTCGTACATCGACAGCGCGCGGCGGACGTCGAGCGGATAAAGCTTGTCCCGCGGGACACCGTCGGCGAGCAGGGCGGCCTCGATCGTCCCGACACTCGGGTCGCCGCCGTAGATGATCCGCCGTCCGGGAAACGCCCGGAGATCGAAGAAATCGGCCATTGTGGACGGTGGATCGGCCCCGTAGGCCTTGGTGTCGTACATCAGCATCATGCCGAAGAAGGCGTCCGGCACACCGCAGTCGGTCAGCGATCCTTTCGGGAAGCCGGCCGCCAGCGGCCCCATGTCGACGGGCTCCAGGAGACTGCCGCAGACCGCGGCGGCCGCGGAGGCGTCGGTGTCCACGACGTCCCAGGTGACCTTGCCCGCCTCGACCATCGCCTTCAGCTTGGCGTTGCTCGACGGGCCGTCGATCGTGACCGTGGTCCCGGTCCGCTTCTCGTACGGGTCGAGCCACGCCGAACGCTGACCCGCCTGGTACGCGCCCTGGCCGTAGGAGACGAACACGAGCGAATTCGGGCCGCCTTCGGAGACGGCGCATCCGGTGACGAACAGGGGGACGGTCAGCGCGGCGGACAACAGCGTCGGTATCCGGCGTCTCATGGGTTTCTCCGCTCAGCTCGCGGCGGCCGCGACGTGGCGGCACAGCACGTCGGCCAGGGTGTCGATCTGCTCCTCGGTGATGACCAGCGGCGGGGACAGCACGATGCTGGTGCCGGAGGCGCGGACCACGACGCCGTCCGCGCGGCAGCCGGACTGCACCGACGCGGTCGGCACGTCCGTGAACTCGATGCCGAGCATCAGCCCGACTCCGCGGACTTCGCGCACGTGGGCCAGCTCGGTGAGCGGGTCGAGCCGCTCGCGCAGGCGGGCGCCGAGCACACGGGCGCGTTCGAGGAGGTTCTCCCGTTCGATGATGTCGATGTTCGCCAGCGCGACCGCCGCGCCGACGGGGTGGCCGTTGTAGGTGAAACCGTGCAGGAACGTGGCCCCGTCGGCGAGGTCGAGCACCCGGCGGCCGATCAGCACCGCGCCCATCGGGACGTAGCCGCTGGTGATGCCCTTCGCGGTGACGATCATGTCCGGCTCGATACCGAAGTGATGACTGCCGAACCAGTGGCCTGTCCGGCCGAAAGCGGTCACGATCTCGTCGACGATCAGCAGGATCCCGTTGCGGCGCAACACTTCCTGCACGCGCGGCCAGTACCCGTCCGGCGGTGGCACCATTCCGCCGACCCCCAGCACCGGTTCGCCGATGAACGCGGCGATGCGATGCGCGCCGATCTCGGCGATGCGCTGTTCCAGCTCCGCGACGAGCACGTCGGCCGCGTCCGGTCCGTGCTCGATGGCGTGGGGCTTGCCCAGCCATTCCACGTCCGGCAGAAGCGGGCCGAATCCGGCGCGCAGGCCCTCGATCCCGGTCGCGGCGAGCGAAGCGCCGCCCATACCGTGGTAGCCGCCGGCCCGGGCCAGCACCACGGTCCGCTCCGGGGAACCGGCGTGGTGGAAGGCGAGGCGGGCGAGCTTGATCGCCGTCTCGTTGCCCTCCGAACCGCCGTTGGTGAAGAACACGCGTTCCAGCCCGGCGGGGGCGAGCGACAGCAGCCGCTCGGCGAGACGGATCGACGGTGCGTTCGAGTAGTCACCGAAGGACGAGTAGAACTCCAGACGGCGGATCTGCTCGGCGGCGACGTCGGCGAGTTCGGTCCGGCCGTGACCGACCGGGCACTGCCACAGACCGCAGGTGCCGTCGACGTACCGGCGGCCTTCGGTGTCCCACAGCAGCGCGCCTTCACCGCGGTCGAGGATGAGCGGTTCGGCCGGGGCGCCGATCGTGGTGTGCGGATGCACGAGGGTGCGCCGGTCGAGGGCGGCGAGTTCGGAGGTGCTGGTCATGGAAGTCCTTTCTCTGCCCGGGCGCGCTCAGAACCGCAGCGCCACGGCTTTCGTCTCGGTGTAGGACTCGATTCCTTCGGCGCCGCCTTCGCGTTCCTGGCCGGAGTTCTTCTGGCCGCCGAAAGGCAGTTCCGGGCGTACCGGGGCCGGATCGTTGACCCCGATCACGCCGAAGTCCAGCCGGTCGAGCGCCCGCCAGACGCGGCGCAGGTCGCTGCCGAACAGATAGGCGGCCAGCCCGTAGTCGGTGGCGTTGGCCAGGTCGATCGCCTCGTCGTCGCCGGTGAACGTGGCGACGGCCAGCACCGGGCCGAACGTCTCCTCGTGGCTGACGAGCATGTCCGCGGTGACGCCGGTCAGCACCGTGGGCTGGAAGAAGTGACCGCGCAGTGCCGGGTCGCCGGACTCCCAGCGGCTCCCGCCGACCAGGACCCGGGCGCCCTTGGCCACCGCGTCGGCGACCTGGTTCTCGACCTTCGCGAGCCCGGCTTCGTCGATCAGCGGACCGACTTTGGTGCCCTCGGCGTCTCCGCGTCCGAGCCGTAGCGCGGCCGTCTTCTTCTCGATCAGGGCGAGCAGGTCGTCCCGCACGCTCTCGTGGACGTAAAGCCGGTTCACCGCCGTGCAGCTCTGGCCCGCGTTGAAGAACTTCGCGGTGACCACGCCGGTGGCGGCCGCTTCGAGGTCGGCGTCGGCGAAAACGATCGCGGGGGAGTGCCCGCCCATTTCGAGCGACGTCCGGCGAAGCGTGTCGCCGGTCTGCCGCAGCAGGCCCAGGCCGACCTCGGTCGAACCGGTGAAGCTGACCTTGCGCAGCCTGCGATCGGCCAGCAGCGCCCCCACTAGCTCCGCGGGCCGGGTCGTCGTCAGGGATTGCAGCACGCCCGCTGGGAGGCCGGTCGCCTGCACGATGCCGAGCAGCGCGGTGGCGATGAGCGGCGTCTGTTCGGCCGGTTTGGCGATGACCGGGCAACCGGCGGCCAGGGCGAGCCCGACCTTGCGCAGCAGCATGCTCGCCGGGAAGTTCCACGGCGTGATCGCGAGGACCGGCCCGACGGGGGAGCGCAGCACCAGGCCGGGGCCCGCCGCGGAGGCGGGGGTGACCCGGCCGTAGGCGCGCCGGCCCTCTTCCGCGGCCCACTCCAGCATCCGGGCGCCGCCCGCCAGTTCACCGGCGGCCTCCGCGAGGGGTTTGCCGTTCTCCCGGCTCAGCAACGACGCGAGTTCGCCCTGACGGGCGCGGATTTCCGCCGCCGCGGCGCGAAGGTGACCACTGCGGGTCTCCGCGTCGGTGTCCGCCCAGCCGCGGGCGGCGGCGGACGCGGCGTCGAGCGCGGCGAGAGCGTCGGCGGGTTCCGCGTCGGCCGCCTGGCCGAGAACGTCGAGGCTCGCCGGATCCACGACGTCGAACGTCGCCGGGGCGGAACGCCAGTGACCGTCGATCAGCAAGGTCGCGGCAGCGGTGTCGGGCATCGGATGAGCCTTTCGCTTCGGGGATGCGCCGAGTCTGACCCCCGAGTGTTGATTAAGTCAACACCCAATGCGTTCCGATGATCCTTAATGGACAGTGTGTAGTTGTTGTCCTGCAACGAAAAAAGGCAGTACCGTGGACCGGTGTCACGCTGGGGTGCGTGTCATCGGGCCGCGGTACTGCCTTTTCGTTCTAGTGGACTTCCGATCGATGCCTCGCCACCACGGCGTGCAGTGCTCCGAGCGCGGGGCCGGGGTCGACGTCCGGATCCGCGACCTGGTGCAGGAACATCCCGTCGAGGGCGTAGAAGACCAGTTGCGCGAAACCGTCGTCCGCTCCCAGTTCTTTGCCGACCGCGTCGAGATAGCCGCGGTAGAGCCGCCGGAGCACCGGGCGCAACTCCGGGCGCCGCGCCGATTCCACGACCAGCTGATACTGGAAGACCTGGATCTCCGCGCTGTCCCGGTACCGTTTCCGGATCTCCTCGCCGTCGGCGAACACTCCGGTGCGGGCGCCGATCAAACCGTTCTCCGCGCTTTCTTCGAGCACCCAGTCCAAAGAGGACTGGAGGAGATCGTCGATCGACGAGAAGTGGTGCTGTACCGCGCCTGTGGTGCAGCCCGCCGCCCTGGCGGCCGCGCGATAGGTGAGACCGCGAAGTCCCTCTCGCGCCACGACTTCGACCGCCGCGCGCTGGAGTGCCCGCTTCATGCCCGAAGCGTCGTCCTGTGTCTCGGACCGGCTCATCCGGAACCTCCTTGCGTCAGGAGGCTACATTACAGATGTAATGT
This sequence comes from Amycolatopsis thailandensis, assembly GCF_042723255.1. Lineage (NCBI taxonomy): Bacteria > Bacillati > Actinomycetota > Actinomycetes > Pseudonocardiales > Pseudonocardiaceae > Amycolatopsis > Amycolatopsis thailandensis. The sequence goes on along the minus strand of NZ_JBHXJK010000098.1, from coordinate 70 downwards.
CGGCTAGTGCCGGTGGTTTGCCAAGTCCGTGAAGGCCTCCTTGAGGGACCCTGGGTCCCTCAAGGAGGCC
>NZ_JBHXJK010000097.1:0-34015 GCF_042723255.1 Amycolatopsis thailandensis | reverse complement strand
GATGGAGGCAGATATGGGCCGAGTGGCATGGCCACTTCGCCATGCGCGCTCCGGACCTCTTTCACCGCGCCCGGGTCCGTGAAGGCCGCCGCACTCGGCCGGGTGCCCCGGCAGGCACGCGAGCGGTCGAGCACGACACCATCGCCTCACTCGCGTGACCGGATGGACGGCACCTGTGACCGGACGGACGACACACGCGATCAGACGGACGACACGCGTGATCAGACGGACGACACGCGTGACTGGCCGGACGACACGCGACGGGGACTCGGCTGGCGCCGCGTGTCGTCCGTCTGATCACGCGAGCCGTCCACCCAGTCACGTGTGTCGTCCGTGCCGTCACACGAAAACGCCGGACCGTAGGTACTCAAGTCACGGTTGGCCCTAACTCGAATCGCCACTCACGACCACCCTGGCCTTGTCCCTCAATCGCGCGCTTTTCGGGGAAGGAGCGCGGCCACGAGGACGCCGAGCCAGACGACGGCGATCGTGACGAGCAGGCCGGTGACGGTGTCGGCGTCGTGCAGCCCGGGATTCCGGGCGCCGCCGAAAGGCCGCCACAGCAACGGGAACGCGATCAGGGTCAGGACACCGGTGAGGACGGCGCCCGTCTTGACCGGGGTCGTCCAGCGTGCCGGGAGGAACCTGCTCAGCGCGAATCCCGCGACGCCGACGAGTGGCGCGATCAGCAGGTCGTGTACCAGCGGGCCGCCGGCGAGCCAGCCGAGTGTCCCGAAGACGTCCGGGCGCAGTGGGAAGGCGTACTCGGCGAACAACGTCGCGCCCCAGGCGAGCGCGCCGAGACCGGGCAGGAACAGCAGCAGCCGCAACGTCTTCACAGCGTCTCCAACCGGTCGACCCATTTCGTCTGCAGGACGCCGGGGCGGTTCGGGGCGATGATCCGGCACGGGAAGCCGTGGTCGGCGTCGAGGACTTCGCCGTTGAGTTCCAGCGCCAGCAGGGTGAGTTCGTCGGCGGTGTGCTCGCCGGGGAGGTCGCTGACGCCGTACGGCCCGGCCTTCTCCAGTGAGAACACGCGGACCGGCGTTCCCGGCGTGCTTCCGGCGTGCCGCAGCAACTCCGGCAGCGAGACACCGCTCCACCGCGCCGACTGGCTCCAGCCTTCGACGCACGCGATCGGCAGCTCGGCGGAGGTACGAGGGAGGGCGCGGAGTTCGTCCAGCGAGTAGGTCTTCGTGCCCTTCGGCGTCACCACGGACAGCCGCCAGCTCGGATCTCTCGCCGCGCCCAGGACGCCGGCCGCCTCGGCGGTCCGGTTCACCGGCAAGCCCTGCGGTCCCTCGTCGCTGCGCCAGGACAGCCCGGAAACGTTACGCAGCAACGGAACCGTGGCCCCGGCCGTCGCCACGACGGCGACCCCGGCGGACAGCCAGGTCGTGCGGAGGAAGGCGCGTCGCGAAGGTTCGGGCGCCTGGGTTACCGAGCGGCGGACGATCGGGAGCTTCACCGCGACGTGCACCAGGATCGAGCCGATCGCCACCCAGGCGACGGCGTAGTGCAGCTGCGGGAAGTAGAAGTTCCACGGGTAATTCTGCGCGACGTTGAACAGGCCGGTGACGAGTTCGAAGAAGGCGGCCGCGGACAGCACCAGGATCGACAGGCGTTCGAGAGCGTGCGGCAGGGAACGGATCACCGGGCGCTCGAACAGCTTCGGGTAGACGCTCCAGAGTTTGGCCAGCAGCAAGGGAATCGACGCGATCCCGGAGATCACGTGCGTGCCCTGCGTGACCCGGTACAGCCAGACCGGGCGGCTCGGCCAGCCGAACCACGACGGCGGATGCTGGATCAGATGACTGAGCAGGCCGGTGATGAAGCACAGGGTGAAGGTGACGGCGAGGGCGAGCCCGATCCGGGACGTCACCCGCTCCGAGGTCGCGTTCATGCTTTCTCCAGGCAGGCGAACCAGCGGTGGTCGCGGCGGATGGCCCAGACGACCCGGAACGCGGTGCGGGCGGCGAGTTCCGCGATCGCCTCGGCGCCGACCCACGCCCAGGTGAACCAGGCGCTGCCGGTGTCGTCGCTGCCCGGGCGCAGCCGGACCCGGTCCTGGCGGATACCGCGTCCGGGTGGATCGAGTTCGACGAGCACCGTGCCGCCGTCGCCGACGAGTTCCGCCATCCGCGCGAGCAGCCGGAGCGGGTCGCCGCCGATGCCGATGTTCCCGTCGGCGAGCAGGATGTGCCGCCAGCGTCCTTCTCCGGGAAGCCGGTCGAAGACGTCCCGGTGGAGCGCGGCGGCGCCCCGGGCGTGGGTGAGCCGCACGGCGGTGGCCGAGATGTCGACGCCGAGCGAGGCGACGCCGCGTTCGGACAGCGCGGCGGTGAGCCTGCCGGGGCCGCAGCCGACGTCGAGGGTCGGGCCGTCACAGGCGTCGAGGAGGACGTCGTCGCCGTCGCACGGGATGGCCGTCCAGCGGTCCACCGGCAGGTCGACGCGTTCCCCGGTCGCCAGTTCCAGCCAGCAGCGGTGGCCGAGCAGGCCACGGTCGAAGGCGGTCACCGGACTTCGGCGACCGCTCGGGCGAACCGGCTCGCCGGTTCGAGAGCCGCGACCCGGCGCGCGTCCGCGATCGTGTCCACATCGGACAGTGTGGGCAGGATCCCGGGGTTCAGGCCGACGTCGGCGAGCGCGCGCAACGTCTGGCGGCCGGTGTCGTCGCGGGACATCGGGACCCCGGCGAGGGCCTTGGCGTGCAGGGGATCTTTGAGCCCGAGCGCCCACCAGCCGCCGTCTTCCGCCGGTCCGAGGACGGAGTCTTCGAGCCGGTTCGCGGCCTCGGCCAGCAAAGCCGGCGTGACCTGCGGGGTGTCCATCCCGATTTGCAGCACCGATTCCCCGGGGCGGGGAGCGTCGGCGTGCGCGTTGGCCAGGCGGACGTCGAAACCGTCGCCGCGCTGGGGGATCACCTCTGTTTTCCGGAGTGCGGTGGCGATTTCCCTGCCGTGAGCGGCTTTGTCGAGGTCGCCGGTCAGGGCGACGACCACGCGGGCGTCCGGGGTCAGCAGGGCGGCGTCGAGGGTGTCGAGCAGCGAGGCGGCGGCGATCTCGGCGGCCTGTTCCGGCGTCGCCGGCGGGCAGAGCCGCGTTTTCGCGAAACCGGGCACGGGCGCCTTGGCGACGATCAACAGGCAGAAGGTCATCGGCTCAGCACCCGCCCGAAATCCTTTGCCGCACGGAGGGTTCCGCGCAGCGAGCCGGAGACCTTCGACTTCGTGCCTTTGGCGCGTTCGCCGTACGAGACGTCGTACTCGGCGACCCGCCAGCCCGCGCGTTGTGCCTTGAGAAGCAGTTCGAGTGGGTAGCCGAAGGCGCGGTCGGTGACGTCGAGGTCGAGCAGTGCCCGCCGCCGGACGGCCCGCAGCGGCGCGATGTCGTGAACCGGCAAACCCTTGCGCCGCAGGAGGGACGAGATCGCCGCGTTGCCCGCTCTCGCGTGCCACGGCCAGACACCCGGCCCGGTCGGCACTCGGCGGCCGACCGTCATCTCGGCGTCGGCGAGTCCGCGTACCAGCATCGGCAGTTCGGCGAGGTCGAGCGAACCGTCGGCGTCGGCGAAACCCACGACGTCCGCCGTGGCCGTCTCCAGCCCGGTGTGCACGGCGGCGCCGTAGCCGCGGCGGGGTTCGTGGACGACTTTCGCCCCGAGCGCGGCCGCGATTTCGGCGGAACCGTCGCTCGATCCGTTGTCGACCACGATCGCCCGATAGCGTGCGGGCAGGGCCGCCAGCACCCCCGGGAGGGCACCGGCCTCGTCGAGGCAAGGGAGCACGACGTCAACCTGGTCATCGTTCACCCATCGCACGTTAAGTCCGAGTTGGACGGACGAAAACCCTTGGCATGCTTACCGAATCATGACGTCGGCGAAGTTCTTACCGAGTTCTGACGGACCGCGGATCCAGGCCGCCGGGCGGCGGGAACGCGGTTATGGTGCCGGTGATGTCCACTGTCACCGCCCCCTCCCGCACGGGCCGCCGGGCCGATCTGATCGCCGTCGGGCTGGCGATGCTCGTGGTCGCCGCCGCGATCGCGGTCGGCCTCTACTACAACCGTCCCGGCTCCGGCGTGGTGATCTACGCCTTCGCGCCGCCGCTGTTCGGGCTGTGGCTGCCGCATGTGGGGCCGGGTTCGGTCGCCGCCGTCGTGCTCGCGCTCCTCGTCGTCACCAAAGGTCCCTTGCTCGCCGCGCGGCTGAGCTGGCGTCCGCTGCTCGCGCTCGGATACGTGACCGCGCTGGCTTGGACGTTTTCGCTGGCGATGATCGACGGCTGGGCACGCGGGTTCACCGGCAGGCTCACCACGGAACACGAGTACCTGCACGAGGTACCGGGGATCACCGACATCCCGAAGATGCTGAGCGAGTTCTCCTCGCGCATCTTGGACTACCAGCCGGACTCGTGGACGACGCACGTCTCCGGGCATCCGCCGGGCGCGACGCTGGTCTTCGTCTGGCTCGGCAGGCTCGGCCTGCACGGCGGAGCCTGGGCCTCGACGTTCGTCGTGCTCGTCGGCTGCCTGGCCGTGGTCGCGGTGCCGGTGACGCTCTCCGCGCTGGGCAGGCAGGACGCCGCGCGAACGGTCCTGCCGTTCGCCGTCCTGACCCCGGGCGCGATCTGGATCGGCGTCTCCGCGGACGGGCTGTTCGCCGGGGTGACGGCGACCGGGATCGCGCTGCTGGCGCTCGCCACCCGGCGGCGGATCCTCGCGCTCCCCGGTGGTCTGCTGCTCGGGTTCGGGCTCTTCCTCTCCTACGGTCTCGTGCTGCTGGGCGTGATCGTGCTGGCCGTCGTCGTGCTGACCCGCGAGTGGCGGATCCTGCTCCTCGCCCTGACGGGCGTCGCGGTGGTCGTCGTCGCGTTCGCGCTGAGCGGGTTCTGGTGGCTCGACGGGTATCACCTGGTGGTCGAGCGCTACTACCAGGGGATCGCGACGCTGCGCCCGTTCTCCTACTGGGTGTGGGCGGATATCGCGGCGGTGCTGATCGCGATCGGCCCGGCCGTGATCGCCGGGACGCGACGGACCGGGGCGGCGTTCCTCGCCGAGCCGAAACGGTCGTTGCGCGACCCGGTCACCCTGATCGTGCTGGCCGCGGCGCTGACGATCGCTTTCGCCGACCTTTCCGGCCTGTCGAAGGCCGAGGTCGAACGCATCTGGCTACCGTTCGAGGTGTGGCTGCTGCCCGCGGTGGCGCTGCTGCCGTCGAAGGGGCGGCGATGGTGGCTCGCCGCGTCGGCGGCCACGGCGCTGGTGGTGAACCATCTGGTGCTGACGAGCTGGTGAGGTGGACCGTATGACAGAGCAGGGCCGCGTGCTCGTGGTCGACGACGACGAGACCGTGCGGGACGTCGTCCGGCGCTACCTGGAGGTCGCGGGCTTCGACGTCGACGTCGCCGGGGACGGCACCGAGGGGCTGCGGCTGTTTTCGGCGACCGGCCCGGACCTCGTGGTCCTCGACGTCATGATGCCCGGCCTCAACGGGCTCGAAGTCTGCCGTCGGCTGCGGCAGGTGAGCCAGGTACCGGTCGTCATGCTGACCGCGCTCGGCGAGGAGGAGAACCGGATCGCCGGACTCCAGCTCGGCGCCGACGACTACGTCACGAAACCTTTCAGCCCCAAGGAACTCGCGTTGCGCGTGGCGTCGGTCCTGCGGCGGGCGCGGATGCCGCGGCCGGAACCGGCGGCGCGGCTGATCACCGACGGGAACCTCTCGTTGCAGATGACCGCGCGGCAGGCGACCCTCGGCGGCGTCGAACTTCCCTTGACGAGCCGGGAATTCGACCTGCTCGCGTTCTTCCTCACCCATCCCGGGGTGGCGTTCTCCCGCGCCGATCTGCTGGAGAAGGTCTGGGGCTGGGACTTCGGCGACCAGTCGACCGTGACCGTCCACGTGCGACGGCTGCGGGAGAAGATCGAGCGGAATCCGGCCAAACCCGTCCGCGTCGCCACCGTGTGGGGCGTCGGTTACCGGTACGACCCGGTGCGGCCGTGATCGGCTCCGGGGAGTCGCTCGGCGAGATGCTGACGCACGCCTGGCACATCCTGCCGTTCGCGCTGATGTTCGCGGTGCCGGTGGTGCTGCTCGGCGTCCTGGCGTTGTACCTGCTCAGACGCGGTTCGCTGGCCAGCACGATGACGATGCTCGTGCTGATCCCCGTGTTCGCGACGCTGATCGCGGTGCTCGGGATCAGCGGGTTCATGTTCACCCCCGCGCTGACCACGATGGCGCTGGTCTGCGTGCTGGTCGCGCTGGTGACCGTGCCGGCCGCGCTCGTGCTCGGCCGCATGATCGCGCGCCGCAGCGTGTGGGAGCGCGAGGCACGGGAACGGGAGCGCGCGGCGGAGGCGTCGCGGCGCGAACTCGTCGCGTGGATCAGCCACGACCTGCGCAGCCCGCTGGCCGGGATCCAGGCGATGGCCGAGGCCGTCGCCGACGGCGTCGTCGCCGAACCGATCGAGGTCACCGGCTACGCGCGGCGGATCAGCGGCGAGACCACGCGGTTGTCCGGCATGGTCGGCGACCTGTTCGAGCTGTCGCGGATCACCGCGGGCGCGCTGGAATTGACCATGGCGGCCGTTCCGCTGCGCGACGTCGTGAGCGACGCCGTCGCCGCGCAGGCCCCGCTCGCGCAGCAGAAACGCGTGCGGATGATCGAGCAGGCCACCGTCTGGCCGGTGGTTTCCGGCAGTGATCCGGAGCTGGCGCGGATCGTGCGCAACCTGGTGTCCAACGCCGTGCGGCACACCCCGCCGGACGGGACGGTCGCGGTGCAGATCGGGATCGAAGGCGGCGAGGCGCTGCTGGCGGTCTCCGACGGCTGCGGCGGGATCCCCGACGACGAGATCGGGCGCGTCTTCGACGTCGCGTTCCGCGGGACACCGGCGCGGACGCCCGAACGCGGCGGGCTGGCGAGCGGCGGCGGACTCGGGCTGGCGATCGCGAAAGGCCTCGTGGAGGCCCATCGCGGCCGCATCGGCGTCCGGAACCACGGTCCGGGCTGCCGCTTCGAGGTCAGGCTGCCGCTGGCGATGCCTTAGAGGCGCAGGAAACCCATGTCCGGGAAGTGGGCGGGCGCGATGAGCGCGCCGGTCTCTTCGGCTTCGGAGAGGAAGCGCTGCCGGGTGCGGAGCGCCTGGTCCGGGTCGACGTCGCCGAGGAAACCCACTCGCGTGTCCGTCAGTTGCGCGGGCGTGTGCAGGACGTCGCCGAGCAGCAGCAGGCGCTCGTCGTCCGCGGTGAGGTCGAGGACGTAGTGCCCCGGCGTGTGGCCGGGGGCGTGTCTCGCGACGATCCCGGGCGCGATCTCGACGACGTCGCCGCTGATCGCCTCGGTCAGGCCCGCGCCACGGGCGGTCTCCATGCCGACGCGGGGCCAATCGCCCGTCCCGGCAGGCTCGATCAGGGCTTCCCAGTCGAGCTGCCCGAAGACGACCTGAGCGCTGGGGAAGGTCAGGTCGCCTTCGGGGGCGATCCAGCCGATGTGGTCGTTGTGCAGGTGGGTGAGGAAGACGGTGTCGATCTCTTCGACCGGGCAGCCCGCCTTGTCCAGCGCTGCCGCGAGGTCGCCGCCCGTGCCCATCGGCGGGGTGGGATCGCCCTTGGCGGGTGTCATCCCCTTGGGGAAGGCGAATTCGCGCGGGCCGAGACCGGTGTCGACGAGGATCGTGCGGCCGTCGCCGCGGATCAGGTACGCGCCGGTCGGGACGTGCACGGTGCCGTCCTCGTCGAAGACGTCCGGGTGGGCTTCGGGGTCGAGACCCGGGAAGAACGCGAGCGGCAGCCGGATCAGGCCGTCCCCGAGCGCTTCGATCTCGATGTCTCCGACGGTGATGCCCACCAAAACCCCCAAAAAGTCGATTCCGTTGCCGGGAACGACAACCGGCCGGGGGCGGAGTCTGTTCCCGGTTTCAGGAAGCGACCGGTTCCCGCAGCTCAGCGGTGGCGAACCCGGCGATGCCTTCGGCGAAACCGGTTCGCGCGGTGAAACCGAGCAGCCGTCCGGCGCGGCCGGGGTCGGCGACGACGTGCCGGACGTCGGCGGGCCGGGCGCCTCCGGCGATCTTCGGAGCCGGGCCGTCGCAGGCCTTCGCGAGTTCCACGGCGAGTTCGCCGACGGAGTGCGGCTGGCCGGAACAGATGTTCAGCGGGGTCAGGTCGCCTTCGGGGCCGTCGGTGGTCAGTGCCAGGACGTTCGCCCTCGCGACGTCGTGGACGTGCACGAAGTCCCGCTGCTGCCTGCCGTCCTCCAGCACGATGGGTGCCTCGCCGCGCAGCAGCGACGACCGGAACAGCGACGCGACACCGGCGTACGGCGTGTTTTGCGGCATCCGAGGTCCGTAGACGTTGTGGTAGCGCATGGCCCAGACCGTCCCGCCCGTCTGCCGCGCCCACGCCGCCGCCAGATGTTCCTGCGCGAGCTTGGTGGCCGCGTACGTGCTTCGTGGCCGCAGCGGCGCGTCCTCGGGGACCAGTCGCCAGTCGAGTTCGGCGCCGCACGCCGGGCACGCGGGCTCGAAGCATCCGGCGTCCACATCGGACTGCTTTCGCGGCGACGGCGGGACGATCCCGTGGATGGGGCATTCGTAGCGGCCCTCGCCGTAGACGACCATCGACGACGCGAGCACCAGTTTCCGGATTCCGGCCCGGTGCATCGCGGCGAGCAGCACGGCCGTCCCGTAGTCGTTGTTCAGCGCGTACGACGGCGCGTCGGAAGGGTCGACGCCGTGGCCGACGACGGCCGCCTGATGGCAGACCGCGTCGACACCGTCCAGCAGTTCGGCGACCAGTTCCGTGTCGGTGACGTCGCCACGCAGGAACCGGTGGCGGCCGGTGTACCCGGGCGGGCGCGACGAACCGTGCGCGGTGCGCAGGAGGTTGTCGAGGACGACGACCTCATGACCCTGATCGGACAGCAGATCGGCGATGTGGGAGCCGATGAACCCGGCCCCGCCGGTTACCAGTGTTCGCACTTCCCCGACGCTAGGGGCGATCTTCGCCCGCGGCCCCGGATCGGCGGCTCACGTCAGGGAATCGTCACAACTAGGGCGGCACCCGCGGCAGCGAAGATCAGCCGAAACCGGATACGGTGTGCCTATGGAACGGAGCGCACAACGGCTGGGCCGCGCACTGGTGGTCATCGTGGACGACAGGGTCGCCCACGGCGAACACGAGGACAACACGGGACCGCTGGTCACGGAGCTGCTCGAAGAGGCCGGGTTCATCGTCGACGGTGTCGTGGTGGTCGAGGCCGAGACAGCCGCGATCCGCAACGCGCTCAACACCGCGGTGATCGGCGGCGCCGACCTGGTGATCACCGTCGGCGGCACCGGGGTCTCCCCGCGCGACCGCACGCCCGACGCGACGGCCGGTGTGCTCGACCGCCCGATCCCGGGCATCGGCGAAGCGCTGCGCGCGTCCGGACTGGCGGCAGGCGCGGTGGACGCGGGCATCTCCCGCGGGCTCGTCGGCGTCTCCGGCAGCACGCTGGTGGTCAACCTCGCGGGTTCGCGCGCGGCCGTCCGCGACGGCATGGCGACGCTCTCGTCACTCGTGCCGTACGTGATCGACGAGCTGTCCGGGCTCGAAGAGGCCTAGCTCTTGGCGGCGGGTCCGGGCTCCGGCCCGGGCTCGTCCTTCTTGTCCTTCTTGTCCTGCTTGTCCTGGTGGAGTACTCCTTCCACTTTTTCGGTGACCTGGCCGATCTTGTCCTCGAACCGGCCGCCGGTGACCTTGTTCGCCCCGGCCGAAGCGACCGTGACGCCCTTGGCCGCGACGTCGCCCGCCTTCTCGGCCAGCGGCCCGGCCTTCTCGCGGACTTCGCCCGCGACCTCTTCCGCTTTGTGAACGGCCTGCGCGGCCAGTTCCTTCGCTTTGTCGACAATGCCCATGCGCTGATGGTCCCACCGGCGGGCGGACCCCGCGACCGGTGCCAAAATGGACGTCATGCCAGGTGAAGACGAAGACAAGCGCCCCGCCGCGGCGTCCAAACGCCGGGTCGACGAGATCTTCGGCGACGTCCTGCCCGACACGACCTCCGACGAGCGAGAGCCGGGGCAGCGCACCCCGGACTCCGACTCGTGGTACCTGGAGAACCGGCCGCCTCATCACGACCGGTGATTCGGGTCAGCCCTGGCGGTTCTGCTGCGCGCGCAGCAGGTCGCGGATCTCGGTGAGCAGTTCGACGTCGGTCGGCTCCGCCGGGCCCGCCTCTTCACCGCGCTTGCGCCGCTCCTGGACGTGCTTGACCGGCAGCACGATCACGAAGTAGACGACACCGGCGACCAGCACGAAGTTGATCGCGGCGTTGATCACGCCACCGAAGTCGAGGAACGTGGCGTCGTTCGCGCTGAGGATGTTGAACCCCAGCCCCTTGGCGGCGTCCGAACCGCCGATGGTGTTGATCAGCGGTTTGATCAGGCCGTTCGTGAAAGCCGTGACGATCGCCGTGAACGCCGCGCCGATGACCACCGCGACCGCGAGGTCGACGACGTTCCCGCGCATCAGGAAGTCCTTGAAACCCTTGAGCAAGACGCTCTCCTCTTCACCTGGGACGGTTCGCCGACCGTCCCTTTTTTCCGTACCGGGGGGACGCAGGCGCCCGCCGCCACCGGGCAGGCGCGAGCTAGCGGAGGGTAACCGTTAAGGACCGTTCCAGCGAAGTGGCCGCGACCCGTGTCGCGATCGCGGACGGCAGCGAAAGCAGCACCAAAGGTCCCTTGCTCCCGGCGCCGGAGGCTTTCGGGTCGCGGGTGCCCTGCTCGCCGACGGCCGCCACCACGGCCATGCTGGCCAGCACAGACGCCTCTCTTCCCGCCTCGGCGGCCGCGACGACGTCGACCCGCAGGCCCGGCCTGAGCAGCTCGGCGACACCGGCGTCGGCGAGCCTCACCGGGACGGTCGAACTCTCGGGATCACCCGATCCGGGGATGGCCGCGTCCAACAGGCGGACGTCCGTCAACGGCTCACCCGCCCGCGCCGCCCCTACGAGCATCCGTCCTTCCACAGCGGCCGCCCGGCCGGTGGCGCCCTGTGGACGGACGTCGTCCGGGAGGTCGACGAGCTTGAGGTCCCCGGCACGCAGCACCGACCCTGCCGGGAGGTCGCGGGCGGAGACCACGGTCGCGGTGCCGGGCGCACCGCGTGCGGACGCGGGAAGGAAGAGCGCGACCAGGCCGCTGAGCAGCAGAGACAGCGCGAGCCAGCGGCGGAGCAGCCTCGCGGGCCTGCCGCTGAGTCTTCGCAGAACGGGCAGATAGTGGAACACGGGATTCCCCCTCGTCGATCGGTGATGATCTCGACGCTAGGGGCCGGTGCGACGCCCTGAAAGAACGAAAACCCCCGGCTGTGGATAACCGGGGGCCTGTGGACAACTCGGGACGTCAGGAAGCGGCGGCGGCCGTTTTCGTCGTACCCGTGGAGGAGGATGCCGAGCTCTTCGTCTCCGACTTCGACTCGGTCTTCGACTCCGACTTGCTCTCGGTCTTGGTCTCGGACTTGGACGACGACGAGCTCGAAGTCGTGTTGGCCTTCGAGTCGCGCGAATCGTTGCGGTAGAACCCGCTGCCCTTGAAGACCACGCCGACCGAGCTGAAGACCTTGCGAAGCGGGCCCGAGCACTGCGGGCACACGGTCAAGCTCGCGTCGGAGAACGACTGCACGGCCTCGAAAGCGTGGTCGCATTCCTTGCAGGCGTATTGGTAGGTGGGCACTGCTGCTCCTTCGTGCATTGGCACTCAGCCGACAAGAGTGCTAACGCCACACGGTACCGGGGCATTCCGACGCAGGTCAAACAAGGTTTCCCAAGGTCACATGAGGACCTGGTCACGCCACTTGTCCCGTGCCTGTTCCGTGCCGGACCGGGAACTGCTCCGGACCAAGGTGCGGCCTGGGATGAGCCCTGTGAACTTCCTCCGCGGAGCTGAGGGTGAGTCGAACTTGTCGTGCCGGGCGGGTGGAACGTCTCCCCCGGTCGTGTCGGGTCGGTGAGTGTGTCCCGAGCGCCACGCTTGGGACGCTCATCGTCTCGAACGTGGCGCTCGGGACGTGCTGCCCTGACGCTCGATGCCGCACATGTGAGGCCGGCGGGATCCAACGTCGCGAAAGCCACTTTCGGGGCATCAGACGTCGCGAAAGTGGCTTTCGCGACACCCGGACCCGGCAGGCGCGCGAGCGGTGAGCGCGACACCTTTGCCTTTCGGTCGACAACGTCAAGCCGTGCAAAGTGTCTCAAACGGGCACCTCGACCTGGTTCGCTGGAGATCCAGAGTCTAGGGGGGCTAGATTATTCGAGGTCTTCGAAGGGGTGGTTGCAGTGACCGACACCTATGTCGTCGTGGCCAAGCGCTGGAAGCGCGGCTGGGAACTGCATGTCGACGGTGTCGGGGTCACGCAGGCGAGCACCCTGTCCAAGGCGGAGGCCGTCGCTCGTGAGTACATCGCGTTCGCTCTCGATCTCGACGACGAAAGTTCCTTCGAGGTGGACGTCGTACCCCAGTTGGACGCCAAGCTGGCGGAGCAGGTCAGGTCGGCGCGCGCCGATGTGCGGGACGCGGAGCGCAGGCAGCGCGAGGCCGCGGCGAAGCAGCGGGAAGTGGCGAAGAAACTCGGAACTTCCGGTCTTTCGGGGCGGGAGATCGCCGCGGTACTGGGTTTGACTCCGCAGCGGGTGAGTCAGCTGATCGGGGGCAAGGGGAAGGGCGCGACCGCGGGCGGTTGAGTCCTCGAGCCGAACGGAGGCCACATGCCGGAGCGAACCGAGGATCCCTTCGGCGGCAGGACGCCGACCAGTCATGAGCGCATGACCGGCCTGCCCTGGGACGCCTCGTACCACGAAGGCCCGGCTCCCTGGGACTTCGGCGGACCTCAGCCCGCTTTCGTCAGGGCGGCGGGAAGGTTCACCGGCACGGTCCTGGACGCGGGCTGCGGATCCGGTGAGAACGCGCTCCACCTCGCGTCTCGTGGGCTCCGAGTGCTGGGCGTCGACGTCGCCGAGACCGCCCTCGAAGCCGCACGCGAGAAGGCCGCGCACAGGGGTCTCGACGCCGAGTTCGCGACGGCGGACGCGCTCCACCTGGAGCGACTCCATCGCCGATTCGACACCGTGGTCGACTGCGGGCTCTTCCACGCCTTCGACGCCGAGGAGCGCGTCCAGTACGTCAAGAGCCTCGAAGCGGTCACGACGGGAACGCTGTACATCCTGTGCTTCAGCGACGAAGGCGAGGGCACCGGGCCGCACCCCGTAAAACGTGAGGCGCTGACAGCCCCCTTCGGTGAAGGATGGCGGGTGAAGAGCATCGAGAAGGAGCGCGTCCGGACGAGGTTCCACGATGAGAACGGCGCTCCCGCCTGGTTCGCGACGATCGAAAGAGAGCCGTCGGATGAGTGAGTTGCGAGGTCTGCTGGCCGAGGTCGCCGCCCGGGTGGCCGACTACCGCGAAAGCGTGGCCGAAGCGCCGGTCTTCCCGGACGACACGGCCGGTGTCCGGGAGAAGCTCGGCGATCTGCCCGAGACGCCCGCCCCGCCCGCCGACGTGGTCCGGCGGCTGGCCGACGCCGTCGAGCCCGCGCTGGTGGCGTCCACCGGGCCGCGGTACTTCGGCTTCGTGACCGGTGGCGCGCTCGACGCCGCGACGGCGGCCGACATGCTGGCGACCGGCTGGGATCAGCCCGCGTTCAACATGGCCACGTCTCCGGCCGCCGCGATCGTCGAGGAGGTGGCGGGCGAATGGCTCAAGGACCTCCTCGGCCTGCCGCCCACGGCCTCCTTCGGTTTCGTGACCGGCGGACAGGGCGCGAACACCGTCGGCCTGGCCGCCGCCCGTCATCACGTACTGGCTCAGGCCGGATGGGACGTCGAGCGCCGAGGGTTGCCCGGCGCGCCGCCGCTCCGGGTCATCGCCGGCGAGGAGCGTCACGCGACGATCGACCGCTCGCTGCGGCTCCTCGGCCTGGGCACCGACGCGGTCGAGCCGGTGCGCGCGAACGCGCAGGGCGCCATCGACGTCGCCGATCTCGAGCGAGTTCTCGATGGGCCCGCAATCGTTTGCCTTCAGGCAGGCAACGTGAACAGCGGCGCGTTCGACGACTTCGCCGCCGCGATCCGGATCGCCCACGAGCATGGTGCTTGGGTCCACGTCGACGGCGCCTTCGGGCTCTGGGCGGCCGCCAGCCCCGCGTTTCGTCCTCTGATGGCGGGAGTGGAACAGGCCGACTCCTGGGCGGTCGACGGCCACAAGTGGCTCAACGTCCCCTACGACAGTGGTTACGCCTTTTGCGCCCACCCCGAGTCGCATCGGGCCGCGATGTCGATGACGGCCGCTTACCTGACCGGCCAGGGTGATGGCGGCATGCGGGCGCCGGGCGACTTCGTGCCGGAGTCCTCTCGCCGGGCGAGGGGGTTCGCGACGTGGGCGGCGATCGGCGAGCTGGGCCGCACCGGGATCGCCGAGATGGTCGACCGCTGCTGCGCGCTGGCCCGCCGGTTCGCCGAACGGCTCGAAGCGATCGAAGGCGTCACCGTCGTGAACGACGTGGTGTTGAACCAGGTTCTCGTGAGCTTCGGCGCCGAAACGGACCGCGTGGTCGAAGCCGTGCAGCGGTCCGGCGAGTGCTGGATGGGCGCGACCACCTGGCACGGTCAGCGGCTCATGCGGATCTCGCTGTCCAACTGGACCACCACGGAAGCGGACGTCGATCGCGGGGTCGCCGCGGTTCAGGCGGCCTGGGCGGCCGTGGCGTCCAAGGGGTAGGCGTAGCTCGCGCCGCCGAGACGACGCGCGGTCGCGTGCAAGGCGGCGTTGGCCTCGCGCATCCGTCGCAGCGTCGTGAGATCTCCGGGCGGCGAGGTCCGCTGGACACCGAAAAGCACGGTGTACCGATCCCGTGCCTTCGGGACGTGGGGCGCGGCGACCCGCGCCGTCGGGAACAGATAGAGGAGCACACTCCCGCCGACGCCGAGCAGATCGGGCGTCAGGCCCGCCAAAGCGTCGCCGAGCACCTTTTCGGCGTGAGCGCCGGGAAGCAGGACGTTCGCCCTCGGATGCGGGTGATACCACGAACCGGCCGACCGCAGCTGCGCCTCGATCGGCCGGATCCGGTCGACGAACTCCCGGTAGGTCGCCTCGACGATCTCGGCGGAATCGTGCCGGAGGTCGTCGATCGGCTGCGGTTGTGAGGAAACCGCCTCCAGGATGAAACGCCAGCGTCCGTCCGCGAACTGTGCTTGACCGTCGACATGGTCGAAGCGGAGTTCGTCCACCAGGCGCCGCTGATCGCCGAGATACGCGCCGAGATCGTGATAGGTCAGGCGATGCCGCCGGACCTTCGAAGGCGCACGGGTCAGCGCGACGGTGGCGCGCGTGATGATCCCGTGCCGTCCCTGCGTTCCGCGCACGGCGTCGAACAGGTCCGCGTTGCCGGTGGGCGAACAGGTCACCAATTCGCCGTCGGGGGTGACGACGTCGAGGTCGTGGACGTTGTCGGCCTGCGAGCCGAACCGGTGGCTCGCGCCGCCGAAACCGCCGGTGGACAGCAAACCGCCGACGGAAAGCTCCAGATAGTCCGGGAGTACCGGCGGGACGGTGCCGGTGCGCAGCGTCGCGTCGACGACGGCGCGCCAGCGTGCGCCGGCGTCCACACTGATCCGGTCCGGGCCGAAGGGGCGGACCCCGCCGAGCGTCGACATGTCGATGACGATCCCGCCGCTGACCAGGGCCTGGCCGTCGACGGAGTTTCCGCCGCCGCGGGCCACGACCGGGATCCGGTGCGTCCGGCCGAAGCGGACGAGCGCCGCCACGTCGACCGCGGTGCCCGGGAAAGCGACGGCGAGCGGCCGCCGGTGGACGTGGCCGCCGAAGTCCCGCTCAGCGTCCGCGAGGTCACGGTCGCGGACGCTGAGCGTTCCGGCGAGTTCGGGCAGTGCCACGGCTCCGCGTCCGGGGATCGGCAGCCGGGGTGGGATATCGTGGTGTGCCACGGAATGCGACCTCCGGTCCGGGGAACGGCCCTTCCCTCGGCAATGACGGTAATCGTCTTCGAGGGCGTCCGGCCTCTTCCCGATTGCGGGTTCAGGCGGCGTCGGGGAGCCGGACCTCAAGGTGTGAAGCGATGTTCGCTCGCAGCGCCTTCTTCTCTCGCTCGGAAACCACGAGGTAGCCCTCGGGCGTCAGCCGGACGACTTCGCCGGTGTCGTACCAGCCGCCGTCGGCGAACGATCGCGCGTTCAGCTCGGGGGAGCGGTAATAGCCGCGAGCCGTGTACGGGCCGCGGACCAGCAGGATGCCCGGCTCGCCCGGGGCCACCGGCGAACCTTCGTCGTCGACGAGGCGGAGCTCGTCATGCGGCGAGATCGGCTTTCCCCGGGTGTGCAGGATCAGCTCGTCCGGATCGTCGAGCCTTGTCAGGCACAGAAGTCCTTCACCCACTTCGAAGACCTGCTGCAACGTACAGCCGAGCTTCGGCCGGACTCGCGCCGCCAGCGACGGATCGAGCTCGGCCGAGCCGATCTGGATCATCTCCAAAGTCGACAGATCAATCCCCGGTTCCGAGTCCAGGTACTCGATCCAGCGACGCAGGATCGCCGGCACCGCGGACGTCGCGGTGATCCGCTCGCGTTCGATCAGCGGCAACGCCTGGTGCGGGGCGGGGGACGGCGCGATGACGACCCGGCCACCGGACAGCAGCGCGCCCAGGATCCCCGGCCCGGTGCCGGCGAATCCCTGCCCCAGCGGCAGTACCGCCAGATACGAGGTGCCCGGACCGAACCGGCAGATCTCCGAAGCGGTCTTGATCATGTAGCTCAAGTCGTTGCCGCTGCGCGGAATCAGCTTCGGCCCGCCGATCGTCCCGCCGGAGAGCAGGAAGGTCGCGACGGCGTCGCCGTTCGGGGCGGCCGCGTCGAGTGCTCGCGAGACTTCGGCGGGTTCGTCCGCGACGAACAGCGCCCGGAGGTCGATGTTGCCCGGATGGACGTCCTCGCCCATCACGAACACGAGCCCGTCCGGCAGGACTTCGCGGGCGAGCGCCTGATGGTCGAATCCTTTGTGGACATCCGGAACGACGATCGCGCTCGCCTCCGCTTTGGCGAGGATGCCCCTGATCTCGTGCTCGCCGAGCCGCGGCACCGTCCACACCGGGACGGCGCCGAGCCGTAGACAGGCGACCGTGGTGACGACGAACTCCCAGCAGTTCGGCAACCGGATGACGACCCGGTCGTCGGCGCCGATACCCGCCGCGCTCATCCGGATCGCCGCGCCGTCGGCCTTCGCCAGCAGCTCGCCGAAGGTCAGCCGCGTCTCCCCGTCGACAAGACAGACCTCGTCCGGGTACTTGCGTGCGGCTTCGGTCAGCTGTGTCCCCAGCGACCGGCCTTCCCAGCAGCCCTCGGCGAAATAGCGGTCCGCGACACTTCTCGGCCACCGCACGACTCCCGTCCCGGTCGACCGACCCGCTGATGCCGGCATGACTCCTCCTCGCTATGGGGCCCGATCGGACACTCCCACGGGCCGCGAGCGGGAGCGTCTCGAACCTTGCGCTCGCACTCGGGGATCGCTCGAGGATCACGCGCAAGCAGTCGAGGAGATGCCGAAGACGGTTGTCAGGGCCGAAGCTTTCCCCTACATAGACGCGCCGGAATTGTGTGTTGTCTCCGATCGGGCGACCTATTCGAGGAGCGAGGACTTGAGCGAGTACAAAGCACCCGACGAAGCCATTGCGATCATCGGAATGAGTTGCAGGTTCGCTCCAGACCTCGACTCACCGGAGAAATTCTGGGAATTCCTCGCAGATGGCAAGAGCACCGTCAGCGACATGCCCGAGAAGCGGTGGAAGGCTTACGCCGCGGGCAGTCCCCAGGCCACGGCCATCCTGAGGGGGACCACGATCCGTGGTTCCTTCCTCGACGACATCGAGGGATTCGATGCCGACTTCTTCGGCATTTCCCCGCGTGAGGCGGACTTCCTCGACCCCCAGCAGCGATTCATCCTCGAACTGGCCTGGGAGGCGCTGGCGGACGCGGGTGTCCCGCCGCTTTCGCTGCGCGACTCCGACGCCGGGGTGTTCGTCGCCGCGAACTCGAACGACTACGGCCGCCGCCTGCTGGAGGACATCCCCCTCACCGGCGCGTACGCGGTCAACGGCACGACGTTCTACGGGATCGCGAACCGCGTTTCCTACTTCCTCGACGTCCGCGGCCCGAGTATGGCCGTCGACACCGCCTGCGCGGGCTCGCTGACGGCCCTGCACATCGCGGCGCAGAGCCTGCGTGCCGGCGAGACGTCCATCGCGCTCGTCGGTGGCGTCAACATCATGGCCACCCCGGCGCTGAACGTCGCGCTGGAGGGCGCGGGCGCGATGTCGCCGGACGGCACCAGCAAGGCCTTCGACAAGAACGCCGACGGCTACGGCCGCGGTGAGGGCGCCGGTGTCATCGTGCTGAAGCTTCTTTCGGAGGCGGTCCGCGACGGCGACCCGATCCAGGCCGTGATCCGCGGCAGCGGCGTTTTCCAGGACGGCCGCTCCGAGGGCATGATGGCGCCGAACGCCGACGCGCAGGCCCAGATGCTGCGCGAGGTCTACCAGCGGGCGGGTGTCGATCCGTCCACTGTGGACTACATCGAGGCGCACGGCACCGGCACCCCGACCGGTGACGGCGAAGAGGTGGAGGCGCTCGCCGCCGTCATCGGTGCCGTGCGGTCGGCGGAGAACCCCTGCCTGGTCGGCTCGGTGAAGCCCAACATCGGGCACGTCGAGGGCGGTTCCGGCATCACCGGGGTGATCAAGACCGTGCTGGCGCTGCGCAACGAGCAGATCCCGCCGAGCCTGCACACCGAGCCCAACGACGCCATCTCGGCTCCGGACTCCGGCCTGAAACTGGTCGGCGAGAACACCCCGTGGCCGGCGGGCGGCGCCACGCGCCGTGCCGGTGTCTCCAGCTACGGCGTCGGCGGCACCATCGCCCACGTCGTCCTCGAAGAGGGCCCCGTGGCGGCGGAAACCCAGGCACGCAAGGACGGCGACGACGGTACGCGGAAGGTCTTCCCGATCTCCGCCATGTCGGAAGCGGGTCTTCGCGGGCTGGCCGGTTCGGTCGCGGACTGGATCGACGCGAACCCCGGGGCGTCCCTTTCGTCGATCGGGTACACGCTTTCGCAGCGGCGTTCGCACCTTCCGCAGCGGGGCACGGTCATCGCCGCCTCCACCAGGCAGCTGGCCGAGCGGCTCCGCGCGATCGCCGTCGACGAACCCGCTCCGGGCATCCTGCTGGCCCGGGCGGGCGAGCAGAGTGACGGCGCGGTGTGGGTCTTCTCCGGGCACGGTTCACAGTGGTCCGGCATGGGCCGCCAGCTGCTCGCCGAGCACACCGGATTCGCCGCCACGATCGACTCGCTGGCGGGGGTGTACCAGGAGGAACTCGGCTGGACGCCGCGCGAAGCGATCCTCGACGGCGGTCCCTGGACCGCCGCGCACGTCCAGGCGCTGACCTTCGCCATGCAGGTCGGTCTCGCCGAGGTGTGGCGCAGCCGGGGTGTCAAGCCGGGCGCGATCATCGGGCATTCGGTCGGCGAGATCGCCGCCGCGGTGGCCGCCGGGACGCTCGACGTGCTCGAAGCCGCCCGCTTCGCCTGCCGCCGCGCGGCCGCGCTGCAACGGCTGGAGGGTGACGGCGGCATGGTGCTGGCGAGCCTGTCCTTCGCCGACGTCCAGGCCAAGCTGGGTGACCGTCCCGACCTCGTCGCGGCGATCTCCGCCAGCCCGACGTCGACAGTCGTCTCCGGCGACAAGGGCGCGATCGCGGAACTCGTCACGCGCTGGCGTGAAGAGGGCATCGACATGCGGGTCGTCGACACCGACATCGCCTTCCACAGCACCCACGTGGACGCGGTGCTCGAAGAGGTCGCGGCCGCGGCCCGGCAGCTTAACCCGCGGACGCCTTCGGTCAGCCTCTACAGCACCGCGCTGACCGACCCGCGCTCCGCTGCCGCCCGCGATGGCGACTACTGGGCAGGCAACCTGCGCAACCCCGTCCGCTTCGCCGAAGCGGTCACGGCCGCGTTCGAGGACGGGCACCGGGTGTTCGTTGAGATCTCGTCGCATCCGGTCGTCTCGCACTCCATCATCGAGACCGCCGAGAGCCTCGGCATCGACGACCTCGCGGGCTGCGCCACCTTGCGGCGCGACACCGACGAGGTCGGCACCCTGCTGCACAACCTCGCCAAGCTGCACGTCCAGGGCGTCGAGATCGACTGGACGCGCGACTTCCCGGAGGGTGAGCTGCTGGGCATCCCGGCGGCCGCGTGGCAGCACCGTCCTTATTGGATCTTCCCCGAGAACGCCGGTTCGGCGGGTCTCGGCAGCGGGCACGACCCGGAGAGCCACAGCCTGCTGGGCGGCCGGATGACCGTGTCCGGCGCCCCGTCCCGGCAGGTCTGGCAGACCCGGCTCGACATGGACAGCCGTCCGTACCCGCAGAGCCACGGCCTGGTCGGCGTGGAGGTCACCCCGGCGGCGTCGATCATCAACACGTTCGCCCTCGCGGCGGAGGAAGAGATCGCGCCGGCGCTGACCGACATCGTGCTGCGCACCCCGCTCGCCGTGCAGCCCGCCCGGATCGTCCAGATCGTCAAGGAGGGCCGGTCGCTCGCGCTGGCCACCCGGATCGCGGACGACACCAGCGCCGAGGACGACGAGTGGATCACGCACACCACCGCGACGATCGACACCGGCGCGAAGGCGCCGGAGGGCCGGATCGACTTCGCCACGATCCGCGACCGCCTGCCGTCCGGTTCGCTCACCAAGGCCGACGAGATGTTCGGCCGGATGGGTGTCGAGGGCTACGCGTTCCCGTGGGACATGAGCGAGCTGTACTACGACGACGTCGAGCAGCTCGCGCTGATGGACTGCGTCGCGCCGCCCGCGAAGCTGGCCACCAGCTGGGCGCACGTGATCGACGCCGCGCTCACGATCAGCGCGATGGTGGTCTCGCCCGGCCACGCCACCGTGCTGTGGATGTCGCGCGGCATCGAGAAGGTGGCGTGGAAGGGCGAGCCGCCCGCGCGGATCATCGTGCACGCCACGCGTTCGCCGAAGTCGCCGGAAGACACCGTCGACGTGCTGGTCGCCAATGAGGACGGCGACATCATCAGCGAGGTCATCGGCCTGAAGTTCGCGGCCGTCGAGCACCTGGGCACTGCGGTCCTGCCGCGCGACCTGGTGCACGAGATCACCTGGCACGAGCTTCCCGAGGCCACCCTGGCCTCGGACCTCGACCAGATCGTCGTGGTCGGCTCGCCCGCCACCACCGGCACGCTGGTGGAGCAGTTCACCGCCGCGGGGGTCACGGCCACCGCGGTCGAGGTCGCCGCCGACGGCGAACCGCTCGACCTCACGGCCGGACTGTTCGCGAACCCGGGCGCGGTCGTCGTCGCGCCTTCGCTGGCGGCGGAAGGCGAGCGCCTGGAGGACGCGACCGAACGCGCGACGTGGTCGCTCGTCCGCACCGCGCAGCGGATCGCGGAACTGCGGTCGACGTCGAAGGGCGAGGTCGCGGCCCAGCGGATCTGGACGCTGACCGGCTCCGTCCGCCAGGGCGCCGACGAACGTTCCGTCGCGCACGGCCCGTTGTGGGGTGTCGGCCGCGTCATCGCCGGAGAGCACCCGGAACTGTGGGGCGGCACGATCGACGTCGAGCACCCCGCGGCGCCGGACCTCGGTGCGCGGCTGATCGAGGTCTTCCGCGGCCCGGCCGGTGACGAGGACGTCATCTCGCTGACCGGCGCGGGTGCGGAAGTGGCCCGGTTGAGCCAGATCACCCGCAGCGCGGACGGTTCCCCGCTGCACTGCTCGCCTTCGGGCACGGTGCTGATCACCGGTGGTCTCGGCGGGCTGGGGCTCGAAGTCGCCCGCTGGCTGGTCGACCGCGGCGCCCGCCGCCTGCTGCTGGCGGGCCGTCGTGGCCTGCCGCCGCGCAAGGAATGGCCTTCGGTGACCGACCCGGACGTGCGGCACCAGATCGACAGCGTCCTCGGGCTCGAAGCGCTGGGCGTCACGGTCGGCGTGCTGGCGCTCGACATCACCGACGAGGACGCGGTCGCGTCGGCGCTGGAGCCGGGCGCGCTGGGCCTCCCGCCGGTGACCGGTGTCATCCACGCCGCCGGTGTGGTCAACGACGCGCTGGTGGACAAGGTCGACCAGGAAGGGCTGCGCGACGTGTTCGCGCCGAA
Source organism: Amycolatopsis thailandensis (assembly GCF_042723255.1). Classification (NCBI taxonomy): domain Bacteria; kingdom Bacillati; phylum Actinomycetota; class Actinomycetes; order Pseudonocardiales; family Pseudonocardiaceae; genus Amycolatopsis; species Amycolatopsis thailandensis. Next base: position 11,782 of record NZ_JBHXJK010000097.1, on the reverse strand, counting down.
GGTCGGGGGCGCGCTGGTGCTGCACCGGCTGTTCCCGGCGGGGTCGCTCGACTTCTTCGTCCTGTTCTCCTCGTGTGGTCAGTTCGCCCGCCTTTCCGGGCAGGCGAGCTACGCGGCGGCGAACTCGTTCCTCGACGCGCTGGCCACGCACCGCAACTCGGGCGGCACCAACGACACGATCAGCCTCGGCTGGACGGCGTGGCGCGGTGTCGGTCTGTCGCAGGACATCGCGACGACGATGCTCGAAGCGAACTCCCGTGGCCTGGAAGCCGTTTCCGCGGCGGAGGCGTTCCGGGCGTGGGCGTTCGGCGACCGGTTCTCGTCCGACTACCAGGCGGTGCTGCGGGTGCTGCCGACGCCGCCGCACCAGCGGAAGCTGCCGATGTTCCGCGAGCTCACGGTGATCGACGAGAGCACCGAAGGCAACGCGAGCAACGGGTTCACCGTCGACTTCGCGAATCTGTCCGAAGAGGACACTCGGGAAAAGGTCACCAACGACGTCCGTGAGCAAGTGGCGGCGGAGCTGAACCTGGAGGCGGGCGACATCGAGCTGAAGCGGCCGCTGGTCGAACTCGGTGTCGACTCGGTGATGACGGTGGCGTTGCGGGTGCGGTTGCAGCGGCGTTACGGGCTGGACCTCCCGCCGACCATCCTGTGGGCCAGGCCCACCGTGGCCGCGATGTCCGACCACGTCCACGCCGGCCTCGCCGAGCTGGCCGGGGCGGGCGAAAACCAGGCCGAAGCGGCCTGATCTCCTCAGTCGAAGGGCGTGGGTGGCCTCGAAGGCCGCCCACGCCCTTCGGTGTCCGTAGTTCCTCCAGAGAGGCGCGCTCATGGCCATCGAACCGATCACGCGGTTCCTGCTCGCCGTCGGGGCGATCCTGCTGGTGAGCCATTTCTGCGGGGAGGTCCTGCGCAGAATCGGGCAGCCGCCGGTGCTCGGCGAGATCGTCGGCGGCCTCCTGCTCGGCCCCTCGGTGCTCGGGCTGATCTGGCCTTCGGCCGGCGCATGGCTCTTCACCGCCGATGTCCTGTCCAGTTTGGACAGAGCGGCGCAGCTGGGCCTCGTGGTGTTCATGTTCCTGCTCGGCTGCGAACTGCGCACCGACCGGATCGAGCGGAAGTCCCTGGTCGGCGCGGTGGTACTGGGCGGAATGGGCCTGCCGTTCGCCGCCGGGATCGGCGTCGCGTTCGCGGCCTCGTCCGTACTGGCGGGCGCGGACGCCCCGAAAACCGGTTACGTACTGTTCTTCGCGCTCGCGCTGGCCATCACGGCGTTGCCGGTACTGGCCCGGATCCTGGTCGATCTCGACCTCGACCGGACCGGGCTGGGCGCGCTTTCCCTGACCAGCGCGGCGATCGGGGACGGCGTCGCCTGGCTCACCCTCACCCTGATCCTGGTGGGCATCGGGCAGCACGGCGACGGGAACGTCGTCATGACGGCGATCCTGGCCGTGGTGCTCGTGCTCTTCACGCATCTGGTCGTGCGCCGGATACTCGGCAGGCTGGTCACCAGGATCGAGTCCGACAAGGTGCTGACCGTGCTGTTGCTCGTCGGCGCGATCGGCTTCGCCGTGCTGACCCAGCTGCTCGGACTGCACGCGCTACTCGGCGCTTTCCTGTTCGGGACAGCGGTTCCGCGCGATTGCCCCGCCGTCGAGCGGATCAGCGCGCAATTGCGTGGCTTCACCGTCGTCGTGCTCCTCCCGTTGTTCTTCGCGCTGGTCGGGCTGAGCACCTCGATCGGCCTGCTGGGCGCGGATCTTTCGCATTGGCTGCTGTTCGCCGGGATATTGGTGGTGGCTCAGCTGACCAAGTTCATCGGTGCCGGCGGCGCGGCCAGGCTGGCGGGATTGCCCGGCAGACAGGCGATCCAGCTCGGCACGCTGATGAACTGCCGCGGTGTCACCGAACTCGTCGTCGCCACGATCGGGTTGAAATACGGGTTGGTCAACCAGTTGGGGTTCACGATCCTGGTGCTGGTCGCCGTGGTCACCACCGCGATCACGGGACCGTTGATGCGGTTCCTCAGCCGCCGGGAAAAGGCGCCCGCGAAGCCGGAGATCTTCGAGATCGTCGGCAATTGAGAAGACGTACCGCCCCGTCACCGACTGTCACGCTCGGTATCCGAGTCGTCAAGAATTCGAGGGACGGAGGAGCAGTGCAACCGCATCCCTGTGACTGCAGCCCGATGTGCGTGTTACGGGCGACCAATCCGATGCAGATCCGGCCGACCCGCACCGGCGGCAAGACCTTCGCCTCGGCATCGGCGTATTGGAAGGCCGAGCCGGGGAGCGCGGATCTCGCGGGGCGGATCGTCCGGTACGTCGTCCTGGCCCACGATCCCGCCGTCCCGGCCGTCGCCGCCGACTATTGGATGCACAGCGAACGCTTCTACCGCGCCGTGGTCGACCCGCTCGAAGCCGTGATCGGCCACGACCTGGCGTACCGGCGGCTCGTCGCGCAACCGACCGACACCTTCGCCGAACGCCGGCTCGAAGAGCGTGTCGTCGCGCTGCTCGACGAAAACCCCGAACTGGCCGGAAAACTGGCGCGTGAGGCCGATGCCGCGGACGACAACGTCTACATCAACTACTTCCGCGGCAGGCTCTACGAACCGGAAGCCGGGCCCGCCGGTCTCGACAGGCTGGTCGAACTCGCGAGCGACGTGCGTTCACGGCCGTCCGGCATCGGCGACGAGATCCTCGTCGTCGTCCCACTGTCCGATCGGGACGGCGCGGGCCGGATCCGGAACCTGACCGCCTGCCTGCTCGCGTTGCGCGACCAGACCTTCCCGGCTGACCGGTATCGCGTCACAGTCGTCGAGTTCGACGAGAAACCGCGCTGGAAGCACGTCGTCGAGCCGCTGGCCGACCACTACGTGCACATCAAGGGCGAGGGGCCGTTCAACAAGTCCTGGACGCTGAACGTGGGCGTACGCGAAACCCTCGGTGCGGCGAGGACACTGTGCCTGCTCGACGCGGACATCCTGGTGGACCGGGAATTCCTGGGGCGCAACCACGCGCGTTTCACCGACCAGCGCGCCGACGCGCATCTGCCGCATACCGAAATGCTGTCGCTGGACGCGCCGTCGAGCGATTGGCTGATCGAACGGCGATGCGGCGAGAACACCCCGGAGGCGCCGCTGGCCGGGGCGCGCGGACTGCTGTTGCGCGACGTTCCCGGCGCGTGCCTGTGGACGCGGCCGGAGATCTTCCACCGCATCGGCGGCTTCGACGAACGCTACAAGGGCTGGGGCGGCGAGGACGAGGACATGCTCTACCGCATCTCCGCGGCGGGCGATGTCACGCAGTACGACGACGTCTTCCTGCACCTCGCGCACCGGCGGCCGCCGATGCGCGACGCCGAGGGGAAACCGTTCAACGCGCACGTGGAAGTGGGCAGCTGGACCGGCGAGTCCGGGTTCGGGGACACGTCCGGCGTGGCGAGCGGCGATGAATAGCGGGCCGGAAATCCATCCGGTGAAGGAAGTGCGGCGACAGCGGATCGCGATCTCGGGGATTTTCCTGATGGTCGGGATCATGCTCGGTTCCTGGTTTGCGCGGGTCCCACAGCTGCGGATCGAACTCGGGCTGAACTTCGCGGAACTGGGTATGGTGCTGCTCGCCCAGACCGTCGGTGTGCTGCTCGCGATGCAGCTGGCGGGGCATCTGTCGAACCATCTCGACAGCCGCGCGGTCATCCGCGTCACTTCCCTTGTCCTGCCGTGGTTCCTGCCGCTCATGGCGGCGATGCCGGGCGCGATCACCGCCGGGCTCGGGATGCTGACGTGGGGTGTCATCGCCGGCCTTCTCGACGTGTCCATGAACGCGCAGGGCGTCGAGGTGGAACGGCGGGCGCGGCGGCCGGTGCTCAACAGCCTGCACGCGGTCTGGGGCATCGGCGCGCTGCTCGGCTCGGGCGGCACGGTACTGGCGGTGCGCGCGGAATGGTCGCTGAGTTCGCATTTCTGGGTCGTTTCGGCGGTGCTCGTCGTCATCGCGTTGTTCAGTGGACGCCGGCTGCTGACCGAGGAGCGTGCTTCTTCGCGCGCGGAGGAAAAGGCGCCCAAGGTCGGCTTCCTGTCCGGCTGGACTCGCGCGGTGATCGTCCTCGGTGGCCTCGGCGCGGCCGTCGCGCTGTGCGAAGGCGCGGTGTCCAGCTGGGGTGGGGTGTTCCTGAGCGAGCAGCGCGGGGCGGCGGCGAACATCGCGTCGCTGGGCTACTTCGCGTTCATCGTGGCGCAGACCGGGACCAGGCTCGTCGGTGACCGGCTGCACCGGCGATTCGGCGCGGTGGCACTGGTCCGGTGGAGTATGGCGATGACCGGGGCGGGCGTCCTGGTGGCCGTCACCGTGCCCAGCGTGTGGTTCGGCCTCGCCGGGCTCGCGATGGCCGGTGTCGGGCTCGCCGTGGCGATCCCGATCATCTCCAGCGCGGTCGGGCACGGCACGAAGTCCAACACCAGCCTCGCGATCGCGCGGTACAGCACGCTGCACAACGCCGGCGTGCTCGCGGGTCCGGCGATCTTCGGCTGGCTCGCCCAGGAGTTCGGGATCAGCGCGGCGCTGGCGTTGCTGCTGGTGCCGCTCGGGGTGATCACCGCCTTCGCCGCGGCCACGGCTCCCGCTTCGGTACGCGCGGCGGCTTCGACGGCGGAGCCGGTGGTCTCTCGGGCCGCGTAGGACTCCAAGTACATGAAGGACCCCTTCACTGCGCCTGGCGCAAGGAAGGGGTCCTTCATGTACTTGGCGTGCCGCACACGGTGAGAGACACCGGCACACCTGTAGCAGCATGGAAGAGGACACCTCCGGGGCGGGCTCGCGACACTGGTGCGGACGGAAGAACCACCGGTGCGCGAGGAGAAACAGACGTGACCACGACTGAACGCCCCACTGCAACGCCCGCCGACCAGGCCGCCGTCGCGGCGCTGCCGCAGCGCATCATCGCCGCGTGGGGTGCCCACGACGCCGATGCCTTCGCCTCCGTGTTCGCCGACGACGCCACCATGATCATCTCCGGCGTGCACGTCAAGGGCAGGCAGCAGATCCGCGGCTTCATGGCGGGCGCCTTCGCCGGTCCCTACCAGGGGACCCAGGTCGTCGGCACGCCGTTCGAGCTGCGGCAGATCGGCCCGGACGTGATCCTGCTGCTGACCGAGGGCGGGGTCCGGAGCAAGACCGAGACCGAGGTCAAGCCGGAGAACGTCGTCCGCGCTTCCTGGCTCGCCGTGCGCGAGGACGGCGAATGGCGGCTGGCCGCCTACCAGAACACCCCGCGGGACTGAAGCGATGAGCCACGAGGCCGTCATCGCCGATCTCTCGGCCGAGGCCGGGAGCTTCGAGGACCTGCTGACCGGACTGTCCGACGAGGACTGGGCCAAGGCCACCCCCGCGGTGGGCTGGACCGTCGCGCACCAGGTCGGCCATCTCACCTTCGTGTACCGCATCGCGGCGCTGGCCGCGTCCGACCCGGAGAAGTTCACCGCGATGACCTCGACGATCGGGGAGCGCGGTGGCTTCGACGCCGTCGTGTCGGCCACCGCCGCCGAGCATCTCGCCGAAGGCCCCGCGGCACTGCTGGGGCACTGGCAGGCGGCACGGAAGGCCGCGGTGGGCGCCCTCGCCGCCGTCCCCACCGAGTCCACCGTGCCGTGGCTGGTCAACCCGCTTCCGCCGACCGTGCTCTGCGCGGCCGGGATGATGGAGGCCTTCGCGCACGGTCAGGACATCGCCGACGCGCTGGGCATCCGCCGCGAGCGGACCGACCGGCTTCGCCGCATCGTCGATTTCGTCGCGCTCACCTGGCAGTTCGGCTACGAGTCGAACGGACTGACGCCACCGGCGAAGCCGTTCCGATTCGAGGTGTCCGGCCCGTCCGGGGAGACCTGGTACGCGGGTGCGGGCGACGCGGAGACGGGACTCATCACGGGGCCGGCCGAGGACTTGGTGCTGCTCGCCACCCGCCGTCGCCACCGCGACGACCTCGACCTCAAGGGTGACACGGCCGCGGCCGAAGAGTGGCTCGGAATCGCGCAGGCCTATCGCGGCCCCAAGGGCGCCGGGCGCGCTCCCGGCCAGTTCCAGCACTGAGGTCGAGCCGGAAGACACCTACTACCGATGAGGAAGACGCATGTCGGACGATTCAGGCCGCGTCGGGCTCCGGGCACTGGCCGATCTGGCGTCCCCGATGGCGATCCGGGTGGCCGCGACACTGCGGGTCGCCGACCACGTCGCGGAAGGCCGGGACACCGCGGAGAAGATCGCGTCCTCGACCGGGACCGACACCGGTGCCATGGATCGGTTGCTGCGGCATCTGGTCACCATCGGGCTGTTCACCAGGGACGGCGCGGGCACCTACGCGCTGACCCCGGCCGGTGAACCGCTGCGGGAGGATCACCCGAAGTCGCGGCGGGCCTGGCTCGACATCGAGGGCGCGATCGGCCGGGGTGATCTCGCGTTCGTCGAATTACTGCACACGGTCCGGACCGGGGAGCCCGCCTACGTGGGGCGCTACGGCGCTCCCTTCTGGGACGATCTCCGGTCCGACCAGGCGCTTTCGGCGTCGTTCGACGCATTGATGGGCCACCACATCGCGCTCGACAACGACGAGATCGCGGTCTCGTACGACTGGGCGAAGCTCGGACACGTCATCGACGTCGGCGGCGGGAGTGGCGCGTTGCTCGCCACGCTGCTCCAAGCGCATCCCGGACTCCGCGGCACGGTGCTGGACCAGCCGGGCCCCGTTTCGGGCGCGCGCCGGACCTTCCGGGAGCGCGGCGTGCAGGATCGGGGATCGGCCGTGGAAGGCGACTTCTTCGAGCCGCTGCCTTCGGGCGCCGGGGGATACGTCCTGTCGGCGATCATCCACGACTGGGACGACGAACCGGCCGTCGCGATCCTGCGCCGGTGCGCCGAGGCGGCGGGCCCGGACGGTGTCGTGCTGGTGCTGGAGAACGTCGGCACCGACGGCGAATCGCCCAACACCGAGATGGACCTCCGCATGCTCGTCTACATCGCGGGCAAGGAGCGCGGCCTCACCGAACTCCGGTCGCTCGCGGAGCGCGCGGGCCTGGTGGTGCGCGGGGTGCATCCGGTCGGGGACCGGCCGACCGTGTCGATCGTCGAGCTGGTCCGCGGCTGATGTCGCGGGTACTGGCGCTGTCGGTGACGGCCAAGGACGTCGTCGCCGACGATGTGGTCGTCCTCGGCCTGGAGCATCCCGGTGGGGAGCGCTTGCCCGACTGGACGCCCGGTGCGCACATCGACCTCGTGCTGCCGGGCGGGATCACCCGCCAGTATTCGTTGTGCGGGGACCGCTGGGACGCTCACCGCTACCGGGTCGGGGTCCTGCGGAAGCCGGACGGACGAGGCGGGTCGGCGTACGTGCACGACCGGCTCCGGCTCGGTGACACCGTCGGCGTCGGACGACCGCGCAACAACTTTCCCTTGGTACCTTCGGAAAGCTATCTGTTCTTCGCCGGCGGCATCGGGATCACGCCGCTACTGCCGATGATCCACCAGGCGGAACTGCTCGGCACGGACTGGCACCTGGTGTACGGCGGCCGCGGCCGGGCGTCGATGGCCTTCCTCGACGAACTCGCCCGCTACGGCGACCGCGTCCACCTCGTGCCGGAGGACGAACTGGGCAGGCCCGACCTGAACGCCTGGCTGGGTGAGAGGCGCGACGGTGTCAAGGTGTACTGCTGTGGCCCGCCGGGACTCCTCGAAGCCGTCCGGATCGCTTGTGCCCACTGGCATCCGACGGCGTTGCGGGTCGAGCGGTTCTCGGCGAGGGAACAGGCGCCGGTGCGGGACGCGCCGTTCGAGGTCGTGCTGTCCAGACAGGGGAAGAGCGTTGTCGTCTCGCCCGGCGTCACCGTGCTGGACGCCGTGCGCACGGCCGGGGTGCACGTGCTGGCCTCGTGCATGGAGGGCACCTGCGGCACCTGCGAGACCGCCGTCGTCGACGGCGTGGTCGACCACCGTGACGCGCTGCTCACCGACCACGAGCGGGCGACGGGCGACTGCATGTTCCCGTGCGTGTCCCGCTCGTGCGGCGACCGGCTGGTGCTGGATCTCTGACACCGACGGAGGAATCGTGACCGCGACAACCGGCGTCAGGCCGTCGTTGCCGACGTTCGACATCGACCCGTTCAGCCACGAAGTGCTGGCGGACCCGCATCCGCACGAGGCACTCCTGCGCGACGCGGGGCCGCTGGTCTATCTGAGCACCTACGGCGTGTACGCGATCGCGCGCCATGAACACGTGAACGCCGCTTTGCGTGACTGGCAAGGCTTTCAGTCCGGTGCGGGAGTGGGGCTGTCGAACTTCCGCACCGAAAAGATCTGGCGGCCGCTGAGCGTGGTGATCGAGGCCGACCCGCCGCATCACGACGCCCCGCGCCGCGTGCTGGCGGAGTTGCTCAGCGCGCGTTCGCAACGGCGTTTGCGTACACAGTGGACAGTCGTGGCGGAGTCCATGGTGGACCGGCTGCTGGCCGGCCGTCCGGTGGTGGAATTCGACGCGGTGCCGTCGCTCGCCGAGGCTTTCCCGCTGCGGGTCTTCCCGGACGCCGTCGGCATTCCCGAGGCCGGACGCGAGAACCTGCTGCCCTTCAGCGACTTTCTGCTCAACGCCTTCGGACCCCGTAACGACCTCGTGGCGGCGGGCGCGGTGGGAGCACGGGAACGTTCGGTGTGGGTCAACGCCCACTGCGAACGGGAGGCACTCGCGGAGGGCGGCTTCGGGGCGCGGATCTGGGCGGCCGCCGACCGTGGGGACATCACCCACGAGCAGGCGCCGCTGGTGGTCCGTTCGCTCTTCGCGGCGGGCGTCAACACCACGGTTCACGCGCTCGCGTCGATGCTTTACGCCTTGGCGACGCACCCCGAGCAGTGGGAGCGGCTGCGCGCCGAGCCGGAGCTGGTGCACGTCGCGCTGGACGAGGCGGTGCGCTGGGCGTCGCCCGTCCAGTCGTTCTTCCGGACCACGACCGGTGATGTCCGGGTCGGCGACGCGACGATTCCGGACGGTGAGAAGGTCCTGTTGAGCGTCGGAGCCGCCAACCGTGACCCGCGGCGCTGGGCCGCTCCGGACGCTTTCGACCTGTCTCGTGATCCTTCGGGACACGTCGGTTTCGGGTTCGGCGTCCACCAGTGCGTGGGCCAGCATCTCGCCCGGCTGGAGGCGGAATGCCTGCTCACGGCCCTGGTGGAGCGGGTCGCGAGCATCGAGCTCGTGGGCCCGGGACGGCGGCGGCTCAACAACACGATCCGGGCTTGGGACTCGCTGCCGGTGCGGGTCCGGACGACCGGGCCGGGGCACGGGGTATGAGGAGCACATGTCGCACTCATGTCCTATTCACTGGTGACGGAGAGTACCGGCTGCCACACTTTCAAGTGCCTGCCAGAGAGCCGGCGTGGCCGTGTCGGCCCGCTGAGCGTCGCGCCACGCGCCGGAAAAATTGATTAGGGAGACGAGCGTGACCACAGTCAACTCGAGTTCGAGTCCGGAAGGGGTCGAGTCCCCACAGGCGGCGGATCCGCGCCGATGGTGGGCCCTCATCCTCCTCTGCGGGCTGCAGGCCATGATCCTGCTGGACATGACCGTCGTGAACGTGGCACTGCCGCGGATCCAGCAGGACCTCGGGTTCACCGAGTCCGGCCTGGCCTGGGTGGTCAACGGCTACGTTCTGATGGCCGGCGGGCTGCTGATCCTCGGCGGCAGATTGGCCGACGTGTTCGGACGGCGGCGCCTGCTGCTGACCGGCGTGGCCATCTTCGCCATTTCATCGGCGCTGTCCGGTTTCGCCGTCGCGCCGTGGATGATGGTGATCGGCCGGTTCGGCCAGGGCATCGCCGAGGCGATCGCCGCCCCCGCGGCGCTCGGCCTGATCGCGCTGCTGTTCCACGACCCGAAGGAACGTACCAAGGCGCTCGGGCTGTGGGGCGGCATCATCGCTCTCGCCGGCACCTTGGGCTACGTCATCTCCGGTGTCCTGACCGACCTCGCGTCTTGGGAGTGGCTGTTCTTCATCAACCTCCCGGTGGCGCTCGTGGTGCTGGTTCTCCTGCCGCGGCTGGTCAATGAAAGCCGCATGGTGCGCGAGAACAACGCCGGGCTCGACATCGCCGGTGCGCTGACCCTGACACTGGGTCTCGTCGGCGTCGTCTACGGCCTGCTGCACGCCGCCGAGCACCCCTGGGGCTCGGCGCTGGTGATGGTTCCGCTCGTCGGCGGCGTGGTGTTGCTGGTGGCGACGGTGCTCATCGAACGCCGGGCGAAGAACCCTCTTATCCCGCTGGACTTCTTCGCCAACCGGACCCGCTCGGCCATCAACTTCGTGACGTTGTTCTTCATGGCGGCGTTCATCTCCTACACCTTCATGATGACGTTGTTCGCCCAGAAGATCCTGGGATACTCGCCGCTGCAAGGTGGTCTGGCGTGGCTGCCGCTCGGCCTCGGGATCGGCGCGGGTATCGGCCTCGGCACCGGACTCATCCCGAAGCTCGGGGTCAAGGTGGTCGCGTCCGTCGGGTACGTCGGCGCGGGTGCGGGACTGTTCATCACCAGCATGGTCGACCTCGATTCCTCTTATGTGGGCGGCCTTATGCCGGGGATGATCGTGTTCGGGTTGTTCGCCGGGGCCACCATGCCCGCCGCGACCAACGCCGCGCTGCACGGCGTCACGGTCCAGGACTCCAGCCTGGCGTCGGGCGTGCAGAGCACCATGCAGCAGGTCGGTTCGGCACTCGGCCTCGCCGTGCTGGTGACGGTCGCCATCCGGTACGCCGGGGACGCGATCGCGACCGGCGCCGACCCGCGGATCGCCATGACCGAGGGCTACACGCTGGCGTTCCGGATCGGTGCGGCGCTGATGGTGCTCGGCGGTATCCTGATCGCGGTGCTGTTCGAAAAGGTCGCCACCGAACTGCGTGACCCGACGGCCGAGCGCCTCGAGGTCGAAGACGCGGCATGATGAATTCGTTGTAACCGGTCCTGCGGGGAGGTTCTCGACCTCCCCGCGGGGCTTGTCCCGTTTAATGCCCGGAGAACAAGGAGACCGAACCTCATGCCGGCTGCACCCAAAACCCCGGAGAAGATCGACCACCAATTCACCTTGCCGCTGATCAAGGAGAACGGGAGCGGCTGGATCTGTGTGGTAGTGCCCAAATCCGGTGAGCTCTTCGGAACCAGGAAGGCCGTCAAGATCGGCGGTACCATCGACGGCCAGGACTTCCAGGCGACCATGCTGCCGCTCGGCGACGGGACGCACATGATGCCGGTCAAGGCCGCCCTGCGTAAAACCCTGAAGAAGGACGTCGGCGACGACGTCAAGGTCCACCTCAGCCAGCGTTTCAGCTGATCCTTTGAGAAAGGTGTGAACAGTAATGACCGACGCTAGTGCCACCCCGGCCTGGTTCGACATCTCCACTCCCGATTCCGAGCGGGCGCGGAAGTTCTACAACGAAATGTTCGGTTGGAACGTCCTCGCGCTGGACGGCACCTACGCGCTGGTGGGCGCCGAGAACAGCCCGCCCACGGGCGGCATCGGCCAGGCGGGCCCGGACAGCCCGTACCTCGGCGTGGTCGTCTACTTCCCGGTCGACGACGTCGACGCGGCGCTGGAGCGGGCCGAAAAGCTCGGCGGCAAGCGCACCCTGGAGCCGACCGACACCCCCAACGGCCGGATCGCGGCGTTCACCGACCTCGACGGCTACAACATCGGAATCAAGAGCTCTTCCTGAACTTGTGGCGGGAGACCTGGTCTCCCGTCAGG
>NZ_JBHXJK010000096.1:0-34045 GCF_042723255.1 Amycolatopsis thailandensis | reverse complement strand
TCGCGACACCGGGTCCGGTCTGCGCGGGCGAGCGACAGAACACGCCACATCTGCCATACCCCTCAATAACCCTAGTTACCACTCACTACGCCACGCAAAATAGTCCACATTGGCCTAAATCGGGCACTTAACCGCCGTCAAATGTTCCCTGCGGACACCCTGGGCGGGACCGGCCCGCCGACCAGCCGGACTCCATCCCTTTGCCTTACCGCCCAATAAGCCGTCGCCGAAAAACGGCCACGCCGCCCCTGCCCGAGCATCACTCCCCACGAGGCGCGTAGCCTCGCCCCCCAACCCAGCGCCGCGACGAGCACCCCGCGCCGGACCAGCCGTCCCGGCAACCCCGATGAAACCGGGCGTGAACACCTGATGACAGCTCACGAACCCGACTAGCAAGTCCGACCCCCGATTGTCCACTTCATCACGTCATCAGGGCCCTCTACTAGGTGTTCCAGGACACTTTTTGGCGGGTTCCTACAAGCACCGGCCCTCGGCATGCGTCACCGACGACATTCTCGTACCGGCCGGTAAGAGGCAGGCTGTTAGACAGGTACAGGAGACTGTCCCCCGTGTGATCCGGCGGGACGTCACCCTGTTGTGCTGCGTACTTGGGAGGCTCAGTCGGTGTTCAGTCGTGTCGCCATCGTCAACCGCGGAGAGGCCGCGATGCGGCTCATCCATGCCGTCCGCGAGCTGTCGGCGGAGACCGGACAGCGGATCGAGACCGTCGCTCTCTACACGGACGCGGACCGGTCGGCGACGTTCGTGCGGGAAGCCGACCTCAGCCACAACCTTGGTCCCGCGTCGGCGCGTCCGTATCTGGACTTCGCCGTACTGGAGCGGGCGCTGACCGAGACCGGGGCCGACGCGGCCTGGGTCGGTTGGGGCTTCGTGGCCGAGGACCCGGCCTTCGCCGAGCTGTGTGAGCGGCTGGGCGTCACCTTCATCGGCCCGAGCGCGGACGCGATGCGCAAGCTCGGCGACAAGATCGGCGCGAAGCTGATCGCCGAGGAGGTCGGCGTGCCCGTGGCGCCGTGGAGCCGCGGCGCCGTCGCGGACCTCGACGCGGCCATCAGCGCGGCCGAGGACATCGGCTACCCGCTGATGCTCAAGGCGACCGCCGGCGGTGGCGGCCGCGGCATCCGCGTCATCACCTCCGCCGACGAGCTCAAGGACGCCTACGAGCGCACCAGCCTGGAGGCCGAGCGGGCCTTCGGCAGTGGCGTCGTGTTCCTGGAGCGCCTGGTCACCGGCGCCCGGCACGTCGAGGTCCAGGTCATCGCCGACGGCCAGGGCACCGCGTGGGCGCTCGGCGTCCGCGACTGTTCGGTGCAGCGCCGCAACCAGAAGATCATCGAGGAGTCCGCTTCCCCGGTCCTGAGCCCCGAGCAGGCCGCCGAGCTCAAGCGGTCCGCCGAGCGGCTCGCGCTCGCGGTCGACTACCGCGGCGCCGGCACGGTCGAGTTCCTCTACCACCCGGGCGACAAGCTGTTCGCCTTCCTCGAGGTCAACACCCGCCTTCAGGTCGAGCACCCGATCACCGAGCTGACCACCGGCATGGACCTGGTCAAGGCCCAGCTGCACGTCGCGTCCGGCGGCAAGCTCGACGGCGTCCAGCCCGCCGAGTTCGGTCACGCCGTCGAGGCGCGGCTCAACGCCGAGGACCCCGACCGCGACTTCGCCCCGTCGCCTGGCCGCATCGCCCGCCTGGACCTTCCTGCCGGACCCGGCATCCGGGTCGACACCGGGGTCAGCGAAGGCGACACGATCCCGGCCGACTTCGACTCGATGATCGCGAAGATCATCGCCTACGGCCGCGACCGTGACGAGGCGCTCGGCCGTCTGCGCCGGGCGATGGCGCAGACCACCGTCATCATCGAGGGCGGCGCGACCAACAAGAGCTTCGTCCTCGACCTGCTCGACCAGCCCGAGGTGATCGACGGCAGCGCCGACACCGGCTGGATCGACCGCGTCCGCGGCGAAGGCAAGCTGGTCACCCACCGCCATTCGGCGATCGCGCTCGCGGCCGCCGCCATCGAGGCCTACGAGGACGAGGAAGCCGTTGAGCGCCAACGGCTTCTGTCCACCGCGCACGGTGGCCGCCCGCAGGTTCAGCACGAGAGCGGCCGCCCGCTCGACCTCAAACTGCGCGGCGCCGCGTACCGCGTGAGCGTGGCCCGGATCGGTCACCGCCGGTTCCGGGTCGGCGTCTCCGCGGGCGGCGGCGACATCCACCCCGCCGACGTCGAGGTCGACCGGTTCGACGAGCACACCGGCCAGATCACCGTCAACGGGACCCGGTTCCGCCTGGTCACCGGCACGCACGGACCGATCCACCTGGTCGAGGTCGACGGCGTGACCCACCGCATCAGCCGCGACGAGGGCGGCGTCGTCCGCTCCCCCGCGCCCGCGCTCGTCGTCGCGACGCCGCTCGAGGTCGGCGCGGAGGTCGAGGCCGGCGCACCCGTGCTGGTGCTGGAAAGCATGAAGATGGAGACGGTGCTCCGCGCGCCGTTCCGGGCGAAGCTGCGTGAGTGCGTCGTCTCGGTCGGCAGCCAGGTCGAGACCGGTGCTCCCCTGCTGCGGCTCGAACCGCTGGCGGAGGAAGGCGAAGAGGTCGCCGAGGACACCGGCAGTATCGAGATCGAGCTGCCCACCGAACCGGACGGCACGTCGGCGATGCAGCGGATCACGCGCGGCCAGCAGGACCTGCGCAGCCTCCTGCTCGGCTTCGACGTCGACCCGCACGACGAGCGCCGCACGCTCAGCACGTACCTGGCCGCCCGTGCCGAACTGGAGGGCAACGGCGACCGCCCGCTGGAGGGCGAGGTCGAACTGCTGACCGTGTTCGCCGACCTGTCCGAGCTGATGCGCAACAAGCCGGCGCGCGAAGAGGCCAAGTCGGACACCCGGGTGCACAGCTCCCGCGAGTTCTTCCACACCTACCTCCAGAGTCTCGACGTCGAACGCGCCGGGCTGTCGGAGTCGTTCCAGAACAAGCTCAAGAAGGTCCTGGCCCACTACGGCATCACGGACCTGGAGCGGACGCCGGAGCTGGAGGAGGCGGTCTTCCGCATCTTCCTCGCCCAGCAGCGGACCTCGTCCGACGTCGCGGTCGTCACCGCGCTGCTGCGGCAGTGGCTCACCGAGGCGCAGCCGTTCGAGTCGATGCGCGAGCCCGCGGGCAAGGCACTGGAGGCGCTCATCGCCGCCACCCAGCTCCGCTTCCCGGTGGTCGGCGACCTGGCGCGCAGCGTGGTGTTCCGCTGGTTCGCCCAGCCGCTGCTCCGCCGCACGCGCGCCGAGGTGTACAGCGAGGTCCGCAAGCACCTGCGCCACCTCGACGTGAACCCGGACTCCCCGGATCGCGCCGAGCGGATCGCCAGCATGCAGGCCAGCGCGCAGCCGCTGGTGCGCCTGCTCGGGCAGCGGATCGGGCGCCCCGGCACCGATCACACCCCGCTGCTCGAAGTGCTGAGCCGCCGCTACTACGGCAACCGCGCGCTCACCGCTGTCGGCCAGCTCACCGTCGGCGGCTGCACCTTCGTCACCGGTGACTACGCCGACGAGAACGAGCGGTTCCACATGGCCACCACCGCCGTCGACCGGGCCGGGCTGCCCGGCGCGATCAAGGCGGTCGCCGATCTCGCCGCCCAGCTGCCCGCCGACACCGACGTCGAGGCGGACCTCTATCTCACCTGGGACGATGAGTCGGCCGACGACGACGCGATGGCGGCGGGCCTGCGTGAGATCCTCACCGCCGAGTCGCTGCCGAGCCGGATCCGGCGCGTCACCACCACCGTCGCCGGGCACGGCGGCGCGGTGACGCACCACCACTTCACCTTCCGCCCGTCCTCGACCGGTTTCAGCGAGGAGCGGCTGATCCGCGGTCTGCACCCGCTGATCGCCCAGCGGATGCAGTTGCAGCGGCTGGCGAACTTCGACCTCACCCGGCTGCCGTCCGGTGACGAGGACGTGTACCTGTTCAAGTGCGTCTCGCCGATGAACCCGTCGGATCAGCGGCTGGTCGCGCTCGCCCAGGTCCGTGACCTGACCCCGTTGCGGGACAACGACGGCAAGCTGCTGGCCCTGCCCGCGGTCGAAGGCACGCTGGCCGGCTGCCTCGACGCGATCCGCGAGGTGCAGGCGAAGCTTCCGCCGAAGAAGCGCTTCGACACCAACCGGATCATGCTGTACGTGTGGCCGACCAGTGAGCTCACCGGCGAAGAGCTGGACACGGTCGCGCAGCGCGTGCAGCCGTCGACGGCGGGCGCGGGTCTCGAAGAGGTCCAGTTCCTCGGCAGGCAGCGCGACCGCGTGACCGGCGACGTCACCGAGGTCGCCGTGCGCATCGGCTACGACGTCAGCGGCGGCGTGCAGATGTCGCTGTCCGAGCCGACCACCGAGCCGATCCTCCCGCTCGACGACTACCGCCAGAACGTGCTGCGCGCCCGCCGTCGCGACACGGTGTACCCGTACGAGCTGACCGAGATGCTCGGCTCGTTCAGCGAGTACGACATGGACGACACCAACACGCTCGTCCCGGTCGACCGGAAGAAGGGGCGCAACACGGCCGCGATCGTGGCCGGTGTGGTCACCACGCCGACCGAGCGTCACCCGGAGGGTGTCAAGCGCGTGGTGCTGCTGGGCGACCCGACGAAGGCGCTCGGCGCGCTGTCGGAGCCGGAGTGCTCCCGGGTGATCGCGGCGCTGGACCTCGCCGAGCGGCTGCGGGTCCCGCTGGAGTGGTACGCGCTGTCGGCCGGCGCCCGGATCTCGATGGAGTCCGGCACCGAGAACATGGACTGGGTCGCGGCCGCGCTCAAGCGCATCGTGCACTTCACCCAGGACGGTGGCGAGATCAACATCGTCGTCGCCGGGATCAACGTCGGCGCCCAGCCGTACTGGAACGCCGAAGCGACGATGCTCATGCACACCAAGGGAATCCTGGTGATGACGCCGGATTCCGCGATGGTGCTGACCGGCAAGCAGTCGCTCGACTTCTCCGGTGGCGTCTCGGCCGAGGACAACTTCGGCATCGGCGGCTACGACCGCGTCATGGGCCCGAACGGCCAGGCGCAGTACTGGGCGCCGAACCTCGCCGCGGCCCGCGACGTGCTGATGTCGCACTACGACCACACCTACGTGGCGCCGGAGGAGACCGGCCCGCGCAAGGCAGTCACGAACGACCCGATCGAACGGGACATCTCGCCGTTCCCGCACGCGGCCGTCGACAGCGACTTCACCACGGTCGGCCAGATCTTCTCGCGGGAAGCCAACCCCGACCGCAAGAAGCCGTTCGACATCCGCACGGTGATGCGCGCGCTGTCCGACCAGGACCACCCGGTGCTGGAGCGCTGGCCGGGCATGGCCGACGCGGAGACCGCGGCCGTGCAGGACGTGCACCTCGGCGGGCGGCCGGTCTGCCTGCTCGGTATCGAGTCGCGTTCGGTGCCGCGCCGCGGCTTCCCGCCCACCGACGGCCCGGACACCTACACCGCGGGCACGCTGTTCCCGCGGTCGTCGAAGAAGGCGGCGCGGGCGATCAACGCGGCCAGCGGCAACCGGCCGCTGGTGGTGCTGGCGAACCTGTCCGGCTTCGACGGTTCGCCGGAGTCGATGCGGAAACTCCAGCTGGAGTACGGCGCGGAGATCGGCCGGGCGATCGTCAACTTCGAAGGCCCGATCGTGTTCACCGTGATCTCGCGGTACCACGGCGGCGCGTTCGTGGTCTTCTCCAAGGCGCTGAACCCGAACATGACCGTGCTGGCGCTGGAAGGCTCGTTCGCCTCCGTACTCGGTGGCGCGCCCGCCGCGGCGGTCGTGTTCGCCGGTGAGGTCAACGCGCGGACCGCGGCGGATCAGCGGGTGCGGACGCTCTCGGACAAGCTCAGCGGGGCGACCGGCGCCGAACGCGCCGCGCTGGCCGCGGAGCTGGCCGAGGTCCAGTCCTCGGTGCGAGCGGAGAAGCTGGGCGCGGTCGCTTCGGAGTTCGACGGTGTGCACAGCATCGAGCGCGCGGTGAAGGTCGGTTCGGTGGACGCGATCATCAGCGCGGCGGAGATGCGGCCGCGCATCATCGAGGCGATCGAACGGGGCCTGGCGAAGCAGCAATAACCCTCCCCTACCGGAATGTCATGAAAGGGTCGTTCAGGACGAAAAATGTCCTGAACGACCCTTTCATGACATCCGGGGAAGGCTAATCACCAGACGAGCCGGGCGGCAGGTCCCCGAAGTCCTCCGGCACGATCTTGTCCAGCGCCGCCCGGAACTCCTCGACCTCGCGCTCCTGCGCGACCGGATCCGGCGGCACCGACGGCAGTTCCGCGTCGGGCCCCGCCCCCACGATCTCGACCCGCACCGAAGCGACCTCCAGCACCGAATCCGCCACCTCGATCACGACACCGGCGCGCAGGCCGATCGCGACCGCGTCGCTCGGCCGGGCCGAGATGCGGATACCGGACTCGAACACCAGGTCGGCGAAGAAGATGCCGTCCCGCAGCGCGGTCACCTCGACCCCGGTCACCCGGTGGCCGAACGACTCGACCACCTTGCCGATCAGTTCGATCGTGCCGGGCCGCGGCAGCCGGATCTTCTCCTGCGCGAGTGCCACTGCGCTCGCCTCGGGGCCGCCGATCGTGATCGCCAGCCAGCGGCGTTCACCCTCGCGCTCCCGCAGCAGCATCACCGGAGCCGCCTCCGGAGCCAGGACTGCCATCCCTTCGACGTCCATCGGGATCATGCGCGGTACCTCATTCCTTCGGTCGGCTGGAGTGTCCCTCGGCGCGCAACCGGGGGACCATGTGCGGGTAGTGGAGTTCGAACGCCGGCCGTTCGGACCGGATCTTCGGCAGGTCGAAGAAGTTGTGCCGGGGAGGCGGGCAGGTCGTCGCCCATTCCAGGGAGTTCCCGTGTCCCCAGGGGTCGTCGACTTCGACGACCTCCCCGAACCTGAAGCTGCGGACCACGTTCCAGAGGAACGGCAGCACCGACGCGCCGAGCAGGAAGGCGCCGATCGTGGAAATCGTGTTGAGCGCGGTGAATCCGTCCGACGTCAGGTAGTCGGCGTAGCGGCGCGGCATGCCTTCGTTGCCGAGCCAGTGCTGGACGAGGAAAGTCGTGTGGAAGCCGATGAACGTGGTCCAGAAATGCCATTTCGCGAGCTGCTCGTCGAGCATCCGGCCGGTCATCTTGGGGAACCAGAAGTAGATCCCGGCGAAAGTGGCGAACACGATGGTGCCGAACAGCACGTAGTGGAAGTGCGCGACCACGAAATAGCTGTCGTGCACATGGAAATCCAGCGGCGGTGAAGCGAGGATGATCCCGGTCAGCCCGCCGAGCAGGAACGTCACCATGAACCCGACCGACCACAGCATCGGCGATTCGAAGGTCAGCTGCCCTTTCCACATCGTGCCGATCCAGTTGAAGAACTTGATCCCGGTCGGCACCGCGATGAGGAACGTCATGATCGAGAAGAACGGCAGCAGCACCGCGCCGGTCGCGAACATGTGGTGCGCCCACACCGCGATCGACAGCGCGGTGATCGAGATCGTCGCGAACACCATCGTCTTGTAACCGAACAACGGTTTCCGGCTGAACACCGGGACGATCTCGGTCACGATGCCGAAATACGGCAACGCGACGATGTAGACCTCGGGATGGCCGAAGAACCAGAACAGGTGCTGCCACAGGATCGCGCCACCGTTGGCCGGGTCGAAGACGTGCGCGCCCAGCCGTCTGTCGGCTTCCAGCGCGAACAGCGCGGCGGTGAGGATCGGGAACGCGATCAGGATCAGGATCGTGGTGAAGAGGATGTTCCAGGTGAACAGCGGCAGCCGCCACATGGTCATCCCCGGCCCGCGCAGGCAGAGGATCGTCGTGATCATGTTGACAGCGCCGAGGATCGTGCCCAGCCCGGAAACGATCAGGCCCATGATCCACAGGTCGGCGCCGACTCCCGGCGCGTGCGCGGCGGCCGAGAGCGGGGTGTAGGCCGTCCAGCCGAAGTCGGGTGCGCCGCCCGGCGTGACGAACGAGGTCAGCGTCATCGTGCCGCCGAAAAGGTAAAGCCAGTAGGAAAACGCGTTCAGCCGGGGAAACGCGACGTCGGGCGACCCGATCTGCAACGGGAGGATGTAGTTGGCGAAGGCGAAGAGATTCGGCGTCGCGTACAACAGCAGCATGATCGTGCCGTGCATGGTGAACAGCTGGTTGTACTGCTCCTGGGAAAGGAACTGCAACCCCGGCCTGCCGAGTTCGGCGCGCATCAGCAGCGCCATGATCCCGCCGGCGAGGAAGAACGCGAACGAGGTACCGAGGTAGAGCAGGCCGATCGTCTTGTGGTCGGTGGTGCGGACGACACTGAGGAACACGGAGCCTTTGGGGGCGCGAGGCCGCCCGCCGAAGCGGATGGCCTCCGGTCGGGGCGTTGTCTTCACTGTGGTCACGGCGACTCCCAGCACGAGGACACACCTTCGGAGAGCTGGTACCCCTCCAGGAGAGTCCCTACACGCGAGCTTTTCAAGGGCTAGCCGAGTAGGGCCTCCAGGTGGTCGGCCGCCGTCGAGGCCCCGCCCGCCTCCCGGAACGAGTCACCCACCTTTGCGGCGGCCGAGCGATACGCCGGATCGTCCAGCACCTTGGTCACCGCGGCCGCGATCCGGTCGGGTTTCGCGCGGCCGAACGCGGACCACCGGGTCGCTGTCGAACCGGCGATCACGCCAGCCCTCGATCTGCGCCCACACCCGGCCGCGGTGGATCAGCTGGACGTCGGCTTCGAGTTCCGAGCCGGTGACCGAGACGACGCGGACGACACAGTCGAGCCGCTCCCCCGGCAAGGGATGCTCGCCGTAGAACCGGATCCGCCGCATCCCCACCGGGAACACCGTGGTGCGATCGCTCAGCCGGGACATGATCCAGTACCCGAGCAGCTGGCCGGCGTTGTCCAGCAGCGCCCCCGGCGCCTCGGGGGTCCGCAGTACTCCGCGCACGTGCCGCTCACCCACCGCGACCAGGTCCTCGACGCCCTGGTACTTCGGCCCGTGGAACATCCAGCGCTCGGTGTAGAGCTGCTCGGCGAGCAGGTCCGGCTTCTGCTCGCTCCCGGCCGGGAACGTCCAGGGCCGAGGCCGATCGGCGGGGAACCCGGCGGCCAGGCCGACGACGGCCCGGGAGTACTCGCCGAGCGACACACCGGCCCGGGAAGTGCCCTGCGGCATTACCTTCACCGGCACGTCCAGCGCCGGGGTCGCGGCGATCCACTGGTCCAGCCGGACGTCCTCCAGTTCGACCGCGCGGCTGCCCGGCGCCGCCTGTTCGGCGAAATCCATCAGGTGCCCGATCACCGTCGTGGCGGGTACGACCGGCCACGCGTCGGAGGGCTGTTCGAAGAAGCAATAGTCGAGCAGATACGGCATCGTCTCGACGGAGACCCTCAGTTCGGTGCGCAGCGGCTGGAGGCGGGGCGCCTGCCTGGCGGCGGACAGCTCGGCCGCCAGCGGGTCGCGCTCCCCGATCCGGTCCAAAGTGGACGCCCGGGCCGCGCGAGGGCGGAAGGCGCGCCAGACGCTCTCGTCCAGCGACACCGGCGGTCCGCCGAGGTCGAGGCGGATCGTCCGGCCGCGCTTCCCGCCGTCGCGGCCCGGCAGGAGCTCGAACGCCGGATCGCCGCCGTCGGCCCACAAGGCGGTGGCGACCCGCAGCAGCTGCGGAAGCCCCTGCCGGTGCGCGGAATGCGCGGCGGCGACCAGGTGCTCGCGGTCGTGCAGCGTGTTCCCGATCAGCGACCCGAGCTGACCGGCACCCGCCTGCACGAAGGCGCGGAACCCGGCCGCGTACATGTTCTCGACGAGACCGCGGAACCGCACCGGTTCCAGCAGGTGCCGGACGAACAGCGCGCGGATCTCCCTGGCCGACGGCGGATAGTGCTCCCCCGTCGTGGCGGACCAGACCGGGAGGTTCGCCGGACGCAGGGTGCAGCGCTCGGCGGCCTCGCGGATCGGGCCGAGGTACGGCGCGAGCACCGGCGTGTGGAACCCGGACCGGAACGGCAGCGCCTGGGAGATCACGCCGTCGGCGCGGAAGGCGAGCACGAAGTCGTCGACGGCGTCCGAGGGGCCGCAGATCGTCGACTGGTTGGGCGCGTTGTCGTGCGAGAGGACCACTTCGGACTGTCCTTCGAGGACTTTCGTGACGACGCAGGCGTCCGCGCCGATCACCGCGAATGCCAGTCCCGGCACCTTGAACTCGTCTGGATCGAAGCCCGCCAAGAGCGCGTCGACGTCCGCGTCGGCGTGGATCCCGGCGGCGGCCATGGCGGTCCACTCCCCCAGGCTGTGCCCGGCGACCGCGTCCGGCGTCACGCGAAGCCCGCGCAACACCGTGTCGAGCAGCCTGCCCAGCCGGAACACACCCTTGCCGTGCCCGCCGACGGTGACGTCCGGTGAATCCCAGCGAAGGCCGAAGTGCCGGGCGACGTCGTCGGCATGGGCCTCGAAGTCGTTCTCCAGGCCGGGGAAGACGAAAGCGAGCTTGCCGCCTGCCGCGCCGAGCAGCGGTTCCGGGACGAACCAGAGATCGTTGCGACCGCGCCAGGACCTGCCCTTCGCGACCACTTTCCTGGCCAGGTTGAGCCGCTTGGGCGTCGGATCCACGAGGCCGAGCCGGACCCGGCCGCGTCCGCTTTCGCCGGTGCTCAGGAGGTCGTCCCGGTCGAGCAGGCAGCCCATCTCGGCGACGGTCGGCGCGGACAACCGCAGCACACGTTCGGGTTCGGAGACCGTGACGGCCGCCCGCGCCGCGGCCTGTTCCAGGACGACGTGGGCGTTGATCCCGCCGAATCCGAAGGCGCTGATCCCGGCCCGGCGCACGGGCCGCCGGTCGTCGGTCTCCCACACCTTCGCACCGGCGGGCGGCTCCTCGCAGTGCGAGGTCGGTGGGAGAATCCCGTGGTACACGGCCAAAGCGGCCTTGACCAGTCCGGCGACGCCCGCCGCGGGCTGCCCGAAGACCTCCGCGGTGGTCCGGCCATCGCCGGTCACGCCGGTGCCGGTGACGACGGCGTAGACCCGGTCGCCGTCGCGTTCGGCGTCTTCGAACCGCTTCAGCACGACGACGCCGGTGACGTCGTGGCAATGGTGCGCGTCACCGGTCAGCACCACGTCGCAGCGCCCGGTCGCCAGTTCGCGCACGGCGTGGTCGACGGCGACGAGCGACGACGCGCAGGCGGCGTCCACCGTGTAGGCGGGGCCGCGCAGGTCGAGCCGGTTCGCCAGCCGGGAGGCGGCCAGGTCGGGCACTAGCCCGATCGCGGCTTCGGGGGCTTCGGGCATCACGCCGCGGCCGAGGATGACGCCGGTCCGCTGCCGGTCGGCGGGCAGCCGGTGCCCGCCGCCGGCGTTGGCGATGGCCTGCGCGGCCACCCGCAGCGCGAGCAGCTGATCGGGTTCGGTGCCCGGGTCCCAGCGGCCCGCCGGTATCTCGGTGATCGCGTCGACCCCGTCGACGATGTTGCGCCAGTAGGTCTCGAGATCGGGGGCGCCGCGGAACAGCACCGACATCCCGACGATCGCGATCGGGGGTGTTTCGGCCACCGGTCACCACCCCGAGGCGGTGTAGGTGACGGCGGTGAGGCCTTCTCCGGGATCGATCGGTTCGATCCCGCGCCGGGCGTAGTCCCGCATCAGGCCGGCGCCGAAGGGATGCGCCGCGATGAGCAGATCCGCCGTACCGGTCGACAATGAGGCAGGAGAAGTGTCGGAGCCACGAAGCGACTTAAACGCAGGTGCGGCTTCACGTCAATACTCGGCAGTAGGATTTCCGGTCACAGGAACCGGATGGCCGTACGCCGGCCTGCGAAACGCGAAGATCGCCGAGTTTTCCCGCAGTACCAGGGAAATGTCGTCAACGACCAGGTGCCCCAACAGCCGATACGCCATCCGGTCTGTTACCCGGAGTTCACGGTTCCCTATTCCCCAGTACCACCGTAAATGGCGACACTCGCCCATTCCGGGAAATTGAGACCGATTCGCCCTATCGTCGGTATCCACGCGGACGGGACTTTCGGTATCACGCGCGAATGACGAGCCGTTCACAGAAGGACATGAATGGACTCATCGGGATTTCGCATTCCGGACCGCGATCGCCAGCAACGCCGCGGCCGGTCCGGCGAGTCGCCGCCCGGCGGGCCACACCGCGCGCAGTTCCCGGCCGAAGTCGACACCCTCGACGGCGACCGGGACGAGCCTCCCTTCGGCGACATCCCGGACGATGGCGAGTTCACTGATCACCGCCGGACCGGCACCCGCGATCACCGCGTTGCCGACCGCGGAGGCGGAACCCAGTTCCAGCAACGGTTTCGCCGGTCCGACCCCGGCCTTGCGCAGCGCGGCGTCCACGGTCTCCCTTGTCCCGGAACCAGGTTCGCGGACCACGAGTGGTGTGATCGCCAGTTCGGCCGCGGTCACGGGACGGCGCTTGCGCGCCCACGGATGACTTCCGGGCACGACGAGGACCAGGTGATCGGTGGCCACCCGCCTCGACGAAAGTCCGGGCAAGGAACCGGGCGACTCGACGAATCCGAGGTCGACCTTGCCCTCCCTCGCCAGTTCCGCGGCCTGATCGGAGTTGGTGACCTCCAGTCCGAGGTAGAGCCCGGGGTCGCCGCGCTTGAGCTCGCCGATCCAGCCCGGCACCAGATATTCGGCCAGTGTCATGCTCGCGGCGACCCGCAGCTGCGCCTCGTGCTGGGTGCGCAGCGCTTCGGCACCGTCGAGCAGACCGTCGAGTTCGGACAGCACGCGCTGCGCCCAGCCCGCGATGACCCGTCCGTCGGGAGTGAGCGCGGACCCTCGCCGCGTGCGGTCGACCAGGACCAGCCCGAGCCGTCGCTCGACTGTGGACAGTCGTTTGCTCGCCGACGGCTGAGCGATCCCGAGACTGGCCGCCGCCTGCCCGATGCTGCCGAGCTCGTCCACGAGTACCAGCAGGCGGAGAGAGTCCAGGTCGGGTGCGGTCATAGCCCGAGTGTATGACCTACCCCTCGCATTCCCGGCTACCGAGGCCACCCCGTCCGGGCGAGGCTCGGACCATGAGCACCACGCACGCGAGACCGACGAAGCCCTATCTGACCGCCTTGGCCGTCACCGGTGCCGGGGTGGCCGCCGCGTACCTGGTCGGTACGGCGTTCCCGGTCGTCAGCGCGCTCACCATCGCCGTCGTGCTCGGCATCCTCACCGGCTCGCTGCCGTCGTGGTCGGACGAGACCCGGAAGGCGATCTCCGGGGTCACCAAGAAGCTGCTTCGCGCCGGTGTGGTGCTGCTGGGCTTGCAGCTCTCGCTCCCGTCGGTCCTGGCGCTGGGGCCCGGAACGCTGCTCGCCGTCGTCCTCACGGTCGGCGTCACCTTCCTCGGCACGATCGGCCTCGGCAGGCTCCTCGGCGTGCCGCGTGGCCTGGCGATGCTGGTCGCGACCGGGTTCTCGATCTGCGGCGCGTCCGCCATCGCCGCCATGGAAGGCGTGGTCAAACGCGAAGATTCCGACGTCGCGACCGCGGTCGCCCTGGTCACCTTCTACGGCGGGCTCGCCATCGCGGCCGTCCCGCTGATCGGCGGCTGGCTGCACCTGGACGCGGCCCGAATCGGCGAATGGGCCGGGCTCTCCGTGCACGAAGTCGCGCAGGTCGTCGCCGCGGCGACCCCGGCCGGGAGCGCCGCCATCGCGGTCGCGATCGTGATCAAGCTCAGCCGGGTGGTCCTGCTGGCCCCGATGGTCGCCGCGGTCGGCGTGGCCGAACGCCACCGTCCCGCCGACGGGAAGCGGCCGCCGCTGGTCCCGCTGTTCGTCCTCGGTTTCCTGGCGATGGCCGCCCTGCGCAGCACCGGGATCGTGCCGGGGTTCGCACTCGACATCGCCAAGGTCGCCTGCACGCTCCTGCTGGCCGGCGCCCTGTTCGGGCTGGGCTGCGCGGTCCGGATCGGGAACCTCGTCCGCACCGGGGGCCGTGCCCTGCTGCTCGGCCTGCTCTCCACCCTGCTGGTCGGGACCACCGCGCTGGTCACGCTGACCGCGCTCGGCTGAGCACGCCGACCGCGAGCGACGCGAGCACCCCGCCCACGACCATCACGGTGGGGATCGAGACCCAGTCGACGACGAACCCGCCGAGCAGCGCGCCCGCCGAGAGGGTCGCCTGGAACGACGAGGTGAACAGCACCGACGCCGCTTCCGGCGCCCGCGGCGCCGCCCGCGCGAACCACGTCCCCGAACAGACCGGGACGGCTCCGTAGGCGAAACCCCAGACCACCAGCAGCACGAGCGCACCCGCCTTCGAGTCGCCGACGAACGGCAACGCGCACGTCGCGACCCCGATCAACCCAGCGGCGGTGAGGAAGGTCAGCCGGAGGTCGCGGGCGATCGCCGCGCCGGCGACGAAGTTGCCGGCGATCCCGGCGGTGCCGTAGACCAGCAGGAAGACGGTGATCAGCTCCGGGCTCACCTGCGTCACCTGCCGCAGGAGCGGCGTGACGTAGGTGTAGGTCCCGAAGTGGGCGAGGACGACCAGCACCGTGACGAGCAGGCCGAGCCGCGTCGCCCGCTCCCGGGTCAACTCGCGCAGGACACCGAGCCTGGTCGCGCCTTCGGATGGCAGTGGAGGCAGCGCCCACGCCAGCGCGACGAGGACGCCGATCGTGAAGATCGCCAGCGCGGCGAAGGCCGCCCGCCAACCGAACAGCTCGCCGACGAAAGTCCCGGCGGGCACGCCCAGCACGGAACCGAGCGGCACCGCGGAGAAGATCACCGCGGTCGCGCGGCTCGCGTGCCCGGGTCCGACGAGCCGCGCGGCGAGCCCGGAGCCGATCGCCCAGAATGCGCCGATCACCAGTCCGACCAAGACTCGCGAGACCAGCACCACCCAGTAGGCCTGCGCGGTCGCCGCGAGGACGTCGGCCAGCGCGAGCACCACCATCAGCGCGCAGAGCAGGATCCGGCGGTCGAGCCGTCCGGCGGCGACGGTGACGGCCGGGGCGGCGAGCGCGGCGAGGAAACCGGGCAGGGTCATGGTCAGGCCCGCCGTCCCCGGCGTGATCCGGAAGTCCTCGCCGATCGGGGTCAGGAGGCCGATCGGCAGGATCTCCGTGGTGACGAGGGAGAAGATCCCCAGCGTCACCGCGAGGACGGCGAGCCATCCCTTCAGCGGGGTCCGGGCGGAGGTGTCGAGGGTCGAAGCGGTCATGTGCTCCAGCCCATCACCACGCGGACACCGCGGTCTGGCGGATTCGCGACGTTGATCTAGCTCCGCGAACGCTGGGTCACGACGATGCAGGCGACGACGATCAGCGCCGTCACGGGCGCCGCCGCCGGGAGGTGCTCACCGAGCAGCAGGACCGCCCAGACCAGGGTCAGCAGCGGCTGGGCGAGCTGCAGCTGGCTCGCCCGCGCGACGCCGATCTCGGCCATTCCCCGGTACCAGGCGAAGAAGCCGCCGAACTGCGAGATGAGCGCGACGTAGAGCAGGCCGACGATCCCCTCGCCGGTGACGTGCAGCGGCTCGGTCGCCAGCCCGAAGACGGCGAACCCGGCGGTGAACGGCAGCGCGAGGACCAGCGCCCACGCGATGACGTGCCAGCCGGCCATCTCCCTGGCCAGCCTGCCGCCCTCGGCGTACCCGAAGGCGCACAGCACGAGCGCGCCGAACAGGAACAGGTCCGCCGTGGACAGTCCACCGCCGCTCTGGCCCACGGTGAACACGACCACCGCGCTCGCGCCGACCGCGGCGGCGAGCCAGAACCGGCGGGACGGCCGGTGCCCGGTCAGCCTCGACGAGATGACGGCGGTGGCCATCGGCAGCAGCCCGATCACCACCGCGGAATGCGCCGTCGACGACGTCTGCAACGCGAGGGTGGTCAGGATCGGGAACGCCAGGACACAGCCGAGCGCGACGACGGCCAGACCGCGCCACTGGTCCCGCCTCGGCAACGGGACACGGAAGACGCGAAGACAGGTGCCGGCGACCAGCGCGGCGAGGACGCTTCGCAGACCGGTGGCCGTCCAGGGCTCGAAGCCCTTGAGCGCCCACACGGTGGCGGGGAACGTGAACGAGAAGGCGAGGACACCCAGCGCCGCCAGCAAGGTCCCGGAGCGGACCGCTACTGCCCGGTCCGCGATAGCGCTATCATCCAGTCTCATGTCCGATGGTAGCAGCGTCGCCAGCCTGGTCACACAGCTGAGGTCCGAGCTTGAGCGCTATCCGATCGAAGGAAAGCTCCCGTCCAGCCGGGAACTGGTCCGGCAGCTGAAGGTGAGCCCGGTGACGGTCTCGCGCGCGATCTCCGCGCTGGCCGCCGAAGGCCTGGTGATCACCCGTCCCGGCGCCGGTGTCTTCCGCGCCCCGCCGCCCCGCGAGGTGGTGGTGACCGGCGACGTGTCGTGGCAGGAGGTGGCGCTGAGCTCGCAGTCCGGCACCCGCGCGATCGACGCGAGCGGCGTGCTCACCGCGCTGAGCGACCCGCCGTCGGGCGTCATCGACCTGAACGGCGGCTACACGCATCCGAGCCTCCAGCCGGAACGCGAGCTCGCGGCGGCGTCGGCCCGCGCCGGGCGCCGTCCCGGCGCGTGGACACGGCCGCCGATCTGCGGTCTGCCCGAACTGCGGGCCTGGTTCGCCCGCGACATCGGCAGCCCGGTGAACGTCGAGAACGTGCTGGTCACCTCGGGTGGGCAGAGCGCGCTGACCACGGCGTTGCGCGCGCTCGGCGCCCCCGGCGCGCCCGTGCTGGTGGAATCCCCGACGTACCCGGGCATGCTGGCCATCGCGCGGGCCTCGGGGCTGCGCCCGGTCCCGGTGCCGATGGACCGTGACGGCGTCCGGCCCGAACTGCTCGCGGACGCCTTCCGCGACACCGGCGCCCGCCTGTTCGTCTGCCAGCCCGCGTTCCAGAATCCGACCGGCGCGGTGCTGTGCGCCGAACGCCGGGCCGAGGTCCTGCGGATCGCGCGGGACGCGGGCGCTTTCGTCATCGAGGACGATTTCGCGCGGCTGATGGCGCATCCCGGCAGCCCCGCTCCCCCACCGCCGCTCGTGGCCGACGACCCCGACGGCGTCGTGGTGCACATCCGGTCGCTCACCAAACCGGCGTCGCCGAGCCTGCGGATCAGCGCGCTGGCCGCCCGCGGCCCGGCGCTGGAACGGCTGCGCGGCCTCCACGCCGTCGAGAGCTTCTTCGTCCCGCGGCCGTTGCAGGAAACCGCGCTCGAGCTGGTGAGCTCCCCCGCCTGGACGCGTCACCTGCGAACTCTCGCCGCCTCGTTGCGGGAGCGCCGCGACGTAGCCGTCTCCGCACTGCGGGAGTTCCTGCCCTCGTGGGCCACCGTCCCGGTCCCGACCGGCGGGTATCACCTTTGGCAGCCGCTCCCCGGTTTCGCCGACGAAACGGCGCTGACCAGCGCTGCTTTCCGAGCCGGAGTAGCGGTCACCCCCGGCAGGCTCTACTTCGCGGCCGAGGCGCCGGGGCCCTATCTGCGCCTGAGCTACGTCAGCGCCGCGACGGGCACCCAGCTGCGGGACGGCATCCGGCGCCTTTCCCAGGCATACCAAGAGATCCCCGGTTAACCCCCGGCGCGGTTTGCTCGTACCATCGCGCACGGAGGCGACGAAAAGGAATGACACAGCCCGCGGCGGAGCCGCAAGATTCACCCGGCAGGCTCTGGGAGCTGCTCGACGACGGTCAGCGCAAGGCGCTGCGCGCCGAGGCCGAGCTGCGCCGGTACCCGGCCGGGACGGTGATCATCCGCGAGGGTGACCGGTCGGACTGGGTGCTGATCCTGATGACCGGGCGGGTCAAGATCACGTCGGTGTCCACCGGCGGCTACGACGCCGTGCTGGCCGTCCGCGATCCGGGCGACATCATCGGCGAGATGGCGTCGATGGACGGCAGCCTGCGCTCGGCCACGGCGATCGCCGTCGAACCGGTCACCGGGCTGTGGCTGTCCGCGCGCGCGTTCAGTGCCGTGCTCCGCGAACAGCCCGGCATCTCCGTGGTCCTGCTCCGGATCATCACCTCGCGGCTGCGCTACGCCAACTCGCGCCGCACCGAATTCGGGGACAGCACGGCCGCGGAACGCATCGCCGCGATCCTGGTCGACCTCGCCGAGCGGTACGGCGTACCCGTACCCGACGGCACCCTGATCGCCCTGCGGATCAGCCAGCGCGATCTGGCGGGACTCGCGTCCGCGTCACGGGAAGCCGTCGCGAGGACCCTGCGGACGCTGCGCGCCGACGGGCTGCTCAGCACCGGGCGCCAGCGGCTGGTCGTCCGGAGCCTGCGCGACCTCAAACAGCTCGCACCCGACGAGCACTGAGCCGCCACGGCAGGCCGAAGTGCCGTTCCACGCGCGCTCCGGTGGCGGAGAACAGTTTCCGCACGCGCGGCTCGTTCTCCGGGTCGAAGTCCGGCGTGGTCTCGATCAGCGTCGCGAGTTCGCGGGTGAGCCTGGCCGCGGCCTTCCCGGGCACCAGCAGGACCCGCACCGGCGCGAGGCTGCGCACGGCGGGCGGCGGCGCGATCAGGTCGATCCGGGCGCGAACGAGGCCGGTCAGTCTCACCAGCCAGAGGACGGCCCCGGTGAGCGTCCAGGCCAGGATTTCCACCAGGAGGAACGGCGACAGGATCAGCGCGAGCCCGGCCGTCTGCGTGACGGCGAACACCAGCATCAGCACGTCTTCGAAGCCCAGGCGTTCCCTCTCGGCCGACCGGCCGCGGTGCCGGGTGAACGACACTTCCCGGTAGCGCTCGCTTTCGGTGACGATGGCGATCGGGCGGATCCGGCGCAGCCACGGCGCGAACCGGCGCACGACCAGCCACTCGCCGCCGCCGGGATCGGTCACCCGCATCGCGTTCCCCCTTCATCGGTGCGCGGATCTTGACACAGATCTCCGACGAAGCAGGGTCCGGTGCCGTTCCACGCGCACGCCGAACCGGGTGAGGACCTCGCGCACGTCCGGGTCGCCGGGATCGAACATGACGCGTTCACGGAGCAGGCCGCGCAGCTCGGTCACCAAGGGCACCGCAAGGTCGTCGTGGACCTTGAGGATCGTCAGCGAGGCCAGGCCGTTCTGTTTCCTGTGCCAACCGGCGACGTCGACCCTCCCCGGTGCCCGCCGGAACCGCCGGACGGCCATGGCGACGGATCCCGCGATGCCTTGGCCCAGCAGTTCCAGCAGCAGGAACGGCAGCAGGAGAAGCCCCAGCAGCACGTACACCGGGAGCTGCACGAGCGCTTCCGCCACGACCAGCAGCCCGAACAGGCCCGTCGCCACCTTGGCGAGGGCGCCGTCATCGCGGCGCTCGGCTTCGACGGCACGGACCTCGGACGCGTCGTCGAAGTCGAGCCACCAGTCGGGCGCGAGCCGGTAGCGCCGGTAACCGCCCTTGAACAGAGCGAACGGCTGCACCCACCGACGCCACGGCGCGAACCGGCGATCGATCGTCCATTCACGCCCCTCCGGATCGAACACCTTCATCGGCCCTCCCCCTTCCGATCTCGCGCCGTGGCCGGCGAGATCGAGCTTGGCAGCGGAAGCGCCCTCGTTCTGCGTCACCTGACACAGAACGCGAAACCGGGTTGTACGCGCCTTGTACGACGGCTGTACGAGCCGGAAGGACTCTGATGCCCCGTCACCCGGAACCCAATCCAGGACGGAGCATTCCCGTGAAGATCTCCCGCGTCGCACAGGGCCTTTTCGCGGCCCTCGTCGCCACCGCGGCGGTCGGCGCATCCCCGGCCACCTCACTCGCCACCCCGGCCACCGGCGACCGGATCTCGGCGGCCGCCGTCGGGAACACGTTGGTGTACAAACAGAAAACAGAAGGTTACGACTGCTTCAGGATCCCCGCGATCGTCAAGGCGAACAACGGCGAACTGCTCGCGTTCGCCGAAGGCCGCCGAGGCGGCGCCAGCTTCTGCAACGACCGCGGCGACATCGATCTGGTCGTGAAACGCTCCGCGGACAACGGCAAGACCTGGAGCGCCCCGAAGATCGTCATCGAGGGTTTCGGTGACACCAAAGGAAATCCGACACCGATCGTGATCCCGTCCACCGGGCGGATCGTGCTGCTCTCGGTGATGGAATGCGTCAAGAACCCCGACTGCAACCGGATTCCGCGCGTCTCGATCAGCGACGACCACGGCAAGACCTGGACCGCGCCGAAGGTGCTCACCACACAACTCGGATTCGACGCCGCACCGGGCTGGCTCGCGACCGGCCCCTC
This sequence comes from Amycolatopsis thailandensis, assembly GCF_042723255.1. Classification (NCBI taxonomy): domain Bacteria; kingdom Bacillati; phylum Actinomycetota; class Actinomycetes; order Pseudonocardiales; family Pseudonocardiaceae; genus Amycolatopsis; species Amycolatopsis thailandensis. The sequence continues at coordinate 13,780 of NZ_JBHXJK010000096.1, read as the reverse complement.
GCACGGCATCGTGCTGACGCGCGGCGCGCACGCCGGCCGCATCGTCGCCGGCATGAGCTACACCGACGACGACAAGAACAGCGGCGCGCTCATCTACAGCGATGACCAGGGTGTCACCTGGAAGCGCGGCGCCACCGAAACCCTGGCGAAGTCGGCCCCGCTGAACCCGCAGGAGATCAGCGTCACCGAACTGCTCGACGGCCGGGTCTACGCGGCGGCGCGCAACCAGGCCAACAACGGCGACAAATGCCTCAGCGGTGGCGCGAAGAACCGCGCCTACGCCATCAGTTCCGACGGCGGAGCCAGCTTCTCCACCAAGTTCACCTTCGAGGAGGACCTGATCACCCCGGTCGTGCAGGGCTCGACCGCGCGGATGACCGCGACCGACAAGGCGGGCAAGTACAACCGGATCCTGTTCGCCGCGCCGTCGGTCTGCGACCGTCGCAAGGAACTCGTCGTGCGGTCGTCGTTCGACGAGGGCGCGAACTGGCAGGGCAACTCCGCCGGAACACTGGTGTGGAGCGGTGACGCCGCGTACTCCGACATGGTCCAGCTGTCCTCGGGCTCGGTCGGCGTGCTGTACGAAGCGGGCCCGGCGGGGAACGCCAACGAGACCATCCGCTTCTCGACCGTCACCGAGACGACGCTCGGCGCCCCGGTGTGCGGCGGCGGGTACGGCGTCATCGACTCGGCTCCGCTCGGCACGGCGGGCACGGTCTACCTGTCCTACAACGCTTCCAACGGGCAGAACTGTGTCAGCACGATGAAGAGCGCGTCGGCGGGCACCGCGACCGCGACCTCGGCCTACCTCGAGGTCGCGGGGTCGTCCCGGAACACCGACTCCGGGTCGTTCTCGTGGTTCGCCGGACCGGTGAAGGCGGCCGCGGCGGACAAATGCGTGAAGTGGGGCGGTTCCGCGGGCGGGGTCAAGTACGACAGCCCGTCCGAGCACTGCGGCTGACCTGTCTGCCCTTCCCTCGTTCAAGTACATGAAGGCCCCCTTCCTTGCGCCTAACGTAAGGAAGGGGGCCTTCATGTACTTGAACCGTCGTCACTCGCGATAGGTCACTTCGGTGGCCGCAGCCGCGGTGAAAGCTTCGTCAGCGCCAGCTTCTCCAACTGCCCCGCGATCTCCGCGAGCCCGGCGTCGAACCGGTCCAGGTCCACGCCCCGGCCGGACAGGTCGTCGCGGACGTGCTTCTCGACCTTCGCCCAGTCGTTGCGGTACCGGGTCGCGAGTTCCTTCCACGGCACGCCCGCCAGTTCCTCGGCGAGGCCGCCGTCGTAAGCGATCACGCCGCGCTCCATCAGGTACGCGATGCCCGGGTAGCCGAGGTATCCCTGCCAGTAGGACCCGTTGTCGTTGGCCGTGATCGAGCCCGCGGCCGGATCGTGGCGGACGTCGTAGGTCTTGGCCTTGTCCGACGACGCGACACGCGCCGTGTCACCGTCGATCTCGACCCGCCCGTCGGCCACCGCGCCGAGCGCCTCGTAGATCTTGATGACCGGCGACGGCTTCCAATCCGCGGCCAACTAGCCCTCCAGCCTTTCGAGCAGGACGACGTCCACGGTGTCGCCCTCTTCCTTGCCGATCGCCTTGCGCACGTCGGCCTTCACGGGGAGCTTGTGGGTGCCGTCGCCCAGCGCCATGAACGAACTCCGGAACGGATGCCCGTCGATGGTCCCGCGCACCTTCACCAGTCCCTTGGTGCCGAAGAACTCGGCGGAGCCGGGCATGACCACGTACGTCCAGCCGCCCTTCTCAGGGCTCTTGAGCAGCGTCGCGGTGAACTTCTTGTCCATCATCGCACCCTACGACAGGGCACCGACGAAACCCGTACTTCAAAGTGCGACGCGGATGCGGACGCGGCGGCCGACGTCGCGCGCCCAGGCCCGGATCGACGGCCAGTCGCGGAAGTCCCCCGCCCACGGGCCCATGGCCATGATCTTCCAGAGCGGACCGTGCGCGGTGGCCGGCGTGAGCCTGCCGCCGAAGGTGGCCGTGCGTTCGGCGTCGATCCGCGCGGCGAGCAAGGCGACCCCCGCGGGCAGGCTGACGTGTTTGCCCGCGGCGAACGGCCCGCAGGGCCCGCTGTGGAACAGCCAGACCGGACGGTTCCGGAGCGCCTCCTCGTGCTCGGTGAGCAGGCGCACCGCCTCCGGACGCCATCGCCGGTGGTGCAACGCGCTCCCGACGATCACCGCGCCGTAGGGTTCGACGTCCTCGACCTCGGCGGCGTCCAGCAGATCGGCCGTGAGCCCGCCTTCCCTCAGTTCGGCGACGATCACCTCGGCGATCTCCCTTGTCCCACCGGACCGGCCGGCGTGGGCGACGAGCACTGCGGTCATGCCTCCATTGTCCGCGCGGCCGCAACCCATGCCACCGTCCGGCTTATCGACACGCCGCATTCGGCTCACCTCTTCACCCGTCAGTGCCCTACCCAGGAGGCAGGAACGCCGGTCTCGCGGCCGGATCGGGTTCGTCGTAGTAGCGGTGGAACACCGCGGTCTGCCCGCCGGACAACGGCGGGACGATCCAGCTCCACTCGGCCCGGCAACGACGGCCCGCGCGTTCTTCCTTGGCGATGTGCGTGAGGAACCGCCGCGATTCGGTGTGGTGATCGGCGACGGTCACGCCCGCCGCGTCGAAGGAGTGCTGGACGGCGAGGGTCAGCTCGACCAGTGAGCGGTCGCGCCACAGGGTGCGTTCCGATTTCGTCGACAGCCCCATCAGGTCCGCGATCACCGGCAGCAGGTCGTAGCGGTCGGTGTCGGCCAGGTTGCGCGCGCCGACCTCGGTGGCGAGGTACCAGCCGTTGAACGGCGCCGCGGGATAGGTGATCCCGCCGATCACCAGCCGCATGTTGCTGATCGCCGGCACCGCGTGCCAGCGCAGCCCGAGCCCGGCGAACCACCGGTGGTCGGGATGCGACAGCGGGACCTCCAGCACGGCGTCCGAGGGCAGCCCGAACAGCTGCCGGTCCCCCTGTTCGGCTTCGATGAGCAGCGGCAGGACATCGAAGGAGCCTTTGCGTTCGGGCGGGCGCCAGCCGTGCTCCTGGACGGTCTCGGTGAAGTCGGCGTGGCGCGGATCGCCCAGTACCGAGCCGTCGCTGAGCCGATAGCCCGCGTAGCGGATGAGCTGGTCGTTGTGGATCTTCGGTCCCGGTCCCGCCGGGCCGTCCGGCGCGAACACGGTGATCATCGAGCGGATCCGGCCGTCCCGGGTCGCCTCGCGCAGGTGGGCGACGCACTCGTCGGCGATGGCGTCCGCGCCTTCGACGTCACGGCGATCTCGCACCTTCAACCCCTGCCAGTACAGCCTGCCGATGCACCGCGCGGAATTCCGCCAGGCCACCCGGGCGCCGAACTCGACCTCGGCGGTGGTGTGCCGGTAGGTGCCGGTCTCGTCGATCTCCGCGCGAACCCGGTCGAGCCGCTCGCGCAGTCGCTCGGTCCCGCCGTCCGACTCGGCGTGGAAGAGCCGGAGGAACTCCTCCGCCTCGGCCACGTCCACGTTCCGTCCCCGCGGCCTCACCTCCGGAGGCAAGCGAGGGATATCCGTCACCCGCATGGAGGCTGTCGATACCTCTGCCTCCCACTCTCCGAATTCGACGCCGGCACCGGCGGCGGGAACGATCACCATTCCTCCTGCACTCGGGAATGCCCGGAGGATCATGCCTGATCGGCGAGACGGCCGGGTCCGGACCAGACGAAAGAGGATACCCCACAGAAAGAAGAGCACGATCCACCAAACGGCAGAAGCCGCCGCCGAGATGACATTTTCGCAGGCAGAAAGCTTGTAGACGACAATATTTGGAATCGATTACCACTTCGCGGGATATTAACGGAATTGCACTCGGTAAAATGATCACGCTCACCCAAGATCAATTAAGTGATCGTTATTCATCACTCTTTCGAGCGTATTCATCCGCCCGCTCTTCTGTTCTTTCCCCATGCCGGTGTATTGGCCCGCGTCCGCCATCGCTAGAGTGCGGGCATCCCGGCGGAAAGGAAAATCGTGGTCGACAGGCGGATTCCGGTCATCCTGGTAGCGGGCTTCCTCGGATCCGGCAAGACCACGCTGCTCAACCACCTGCTGGCCAACCGCCAGGGCGCGCGGATCGGGGTCGTGGTCAACGACTTCGGGAGCATCGCGGTCGACGCGATGGCCGTCTCCGGCCAGGTCGACACCATGATGTCGTTCGGCAACGGCTGCCTGTGCTGCGCCGTCGACGCGAGCGGCCTGGACGCCATGCTCGCCAAGCTTTCCGAGGCCGAGGCCGGCATCGACGTCATCGTGATCGAAGCCAGCGGGCTCGCCGAACCGCGTGACCTCATCCGCCTGATGATCGCCAGCGAGAACCCCGCCATCGCCTACGGAGGCCTCGTCGAACTCGTCGACGCGGCCGAGTTCGAGGCGACCAGGAAGCGGCATCCGGAACTGGACGAGCATCTCGGGTTCGCCGACCTGGTCGTGCTCAACAAGACCGACAGGGCCGACGAGGAGTCCCTGGCCAAGCTGCGCGGCACGATCGACGAGATCGCGCCGGGCACCCCGGTGATCGCGACCTCTCACGGCCGGATCGACCCCACCCTGTTCTTCGACGCCCGGCCGCGCGAACGGGCCGGGCAGATGTCGTTCGACGACCTCCGCGAGGAGGAGCACGATCACGAACACCACTTCCACACCGCGTACGACAGCGTCGCCTTCACCACCGAGCGGCCGCTGGACCCGCGACGGCTGATGGACTTCCTCGAACAGCGCCCCGGCGGGCTCTACCGGATCAAGGGTTTCCTCGATTTCGGCCCGAACGGCCCCCGGCCCCGGTTCGGCCTGCACACGGTGGGCTCGTTCATCCAGGTGGAGCGCTCGGCGTGGCCGTCCGGGCAGGCGCGCCGGAGCGAACTGGTGCTGATCGGTTCGGGAATCGACACCGAGGCCGTCACCGCGCGACTCGAAGAATGCGTCGCGGACGATCCCGAGGTCGTCGACGAGCGGGGAATGCTGCGCGTCCTGCGGTTCATTCAGGACTGAGTTCGGCACTGACACGCCGAAAGGCCTCGAAATACCGGGTATCCTCGCGCGTCTCCTTGACACTGTTCCGCGGAAGGAATCTCGAGCTGGACCACCTGTATCGGGAGGACAGTTCCATGACGAACACCGCCGGACGCTGGTACCTGGTCGGCGCGCTGCCGGAGGACTCCCCCGCCGCGCATCTGATGACCCGCTCCGAAGACCTCCGCTACCGGCGTTCTGCCTGCGGGGACAAGGAATCCCGGATGTGGACGCCGGTCGATCTCACCACCGGCGACGTCGCCCCGTGCCCGCGCTGCGCCGCGACCCTGCCAAGCCACCGGTCCACGCGCAAGGCCGAACCCGCCGTGAACACGCAACTCGCCTTCGACCTGCCGCTCTGACCCCGCATTTAGTCCTCTGAATGCGGTAGTTGCGCGCGCAAGGACCGCATCCAGAGGACTAAATGCGGTCCTTGCGGCGGGCCCGCGCCCTTACTCTTTCTTGGCGCGGCTCGGCGCCACCCGGGGCGGCTCATTCGGCATCTTCGGGTAGACGGGCGGCCAAGGCGCGTCCATGAGCCCGTTCTCCATGTCCTTCCGGGACATTTCCAGCAGCGGCTCGATCGACTGCGGTTTCGTTCCCTCCCAAGGGTCTCCGCGTTCGGCGAACCGAGCGGGCACAGTGGACAGTGTCAGCTTGTCCGGCTCGACGGTCTCCAGTTCGTCCCAGCCGATCGGCGTCGACACCTGACCGCCGACCCGCGGCCGCACGCACCAGGCGCCGAACACCGTCTTGTGCGGCGCGTTCTGATTGAAGTCGACGAACACGCGGGAGCCGCGCTCTTCCTTCCACCACTGCGCCGTCATCTCCTCCGGATGACGGCGCTCGAGCTCGCGGGCGAGCGCGACGGCGGCCGCGCGGACCTCGTAGGCGTCCCATTTCGGTTCCAGCGGCACGTAAAGATGCAAGCCTCGTGAGCCCGAAGTCTTGATCTGCGCGGTGATGCCCAGTTCGTCCAGCAGCGCCTTCGTCAGCACGGCACCGCGCCGCAGTTCGGGGAACCCGATGCCCGGCGACGGGTCGAGGTCGACGCGCAGCTGGTCGCTGACGTCCGGCGTGTCGGCGCGGTTCGGCCAGACGTGGAAACCGAGACAGCCCTGGTTCACCGCCCAGATGACGTGCGCGAGGTCCTTCGCCACGAGCGCGTCCGAAGTGGTGCCGTTCGGGGTGGACACCACCGTCGTGGTCAGCCAGCCGGGCGCGTTCTTCGGGACCCGCTTCTGGAACCACGACTTCCCGCCCGCGCCGTCGGGATAGCGTTCCAGCAACAGGGGCCTGCCGCCGAGTTGCGCCAGCAGCGGCTTGGAAACCGCGCGGTAGTACTCGACCAGGTCCAGCTTGGTCTCGCCGTTCTCCGGGAAGTAGACCTTGCCCGGATTGGACACCGTGAACTCGACGCCGTCGAGGTCCAGCGTCACCGGTTCCGACTTCATGTTTCCCCCAGCTCGGTGAACAAGGTGGCCAGCTCGGCGGGCGGGACCTCTTCGAGCTGCGCGTACGTGCACGAGGCCGGCTCGCGGTCGGGACGGAAGCGCACCAGTCTGCCGCCGTGGCGGAACCGCGTGCCCTCGACGTGCTCGTAGCGGACCTCGGCGACCCATTCGATCCGGACCGGCTCCCAGCTCAAATCCTTCCCCGGCGCCCACCGGCTGCCCGCGCCCGGCATGCGGCCGCCCGCCTCCTCGTGGGCCTCGGCCCACTCGCGCCAGGGGTGGTTCTCCAGCGCGTTCTCGCGCAGCGGCGCGAGCTCGTCCACTAGCTCACGGCGCCTCGCGGCGGTGAAGCTGCTGGCCACGCCGACGTGCTGCAGGACGCCTTCGTCGTTGTGGAGGCCGAGCAGCAGCGACCCGACGCCGACGCCGTCCTTGTGCCACCGGAACCCGGCGACGACGCAGTCCGCTGTCCGCTGGTGCTTGACCTTCCACATCACCCGCTTGTCCTGCTCGTACGGCGCGTCGGCGGGCTTCGCCATCACGCCGTCGAAGCCCGCGCCCTCGAACCGGGTGAACCAGTCCTGGGCGACGTCGGGATCCTCCGACAGTGGCGTGAGGTGAACGCGGGCGAACTTCGTGTCGACGACGCTTTCGAGCAGCTTCCGCCGCTCCGCGAACGGTTCCTCCGTCAGGTCCCGGTCGTCCAGGGCCAGCAGGTCGAACACCACGAAACTGGCCGGCGTCTCGGCGGCCAGCTTGTTCACCCGGGACGCCGCCGGGTGCAGGCGCAACTGGAGCGCCTCGAAGTCGAGCCCGCCCTCGGTGACCAGCACGATCTCGCCGTCGATGACGCACCGCTCGGGCAGCGCCTCCTTGAGCAGCTCGACCAGTTCGGGGAAGTACCTCGTCAAGGGCCTGTCGTTACGCGAGCCCAGCACGACCTCGTCACCGTCGCGGAAGACCACGCAGCGGAAGCCGTCCCACTTCGGCTCGTACAGCAGCCCGGGCGTGCGCGGCAGTTCGTGCACGGCCTTGGCCAGCATCGGCTTCACGGGTGGCATCACGGGCAGTTCCACGAGGTGATCCTAAGCCGGACCACCGACAAAAGCGCGACGTCAAAGCTCCGCCAGCAGGAGCCCGCTACGCGGTTTCGGCGTGAAGTACGTGGCCTTCCTCGGCATCCGCGCACCGGCCGCGTGCACGGCGAGCACCTCCGCGTACGGGACCGGGGCCAGCAACAACACCGCCTCGGCGTCCTCGGGCACCGGGGCCCCCGGAAGCAAGGGCCGCACCCCCGGACCTTCCGGGTCGACGCCGAGCGCCTCGCGGAGCAGTCCCTGCTCGACCACGGCGTGATCGCCGCCCGCCTTGCCGAGCACGACCCGGTACGCCGACGCCCCCGCCAGCACGGTGACCTCTCCCGGTTCGACGGGCGGCTCCGGTGGGCCCGCGTGGACGTCGAACCCCGCCTCCGTCCATCGCCGGATCAGCGTCGCCGCGTCGAGACCGGTGCCGGTGAGCACCCGGTGGATGGGCCCGATCCGCAGCCCAGGCCCGCCGGTGACCAGCGCCAGCAACGCGCCCCGCCCCGACGCGGCGGCGGCCGCGACCCGGTGGTTGCCGTCCGCGACCAGGAGATCCAGTCCGTCGAGGGTCGCCAGCAGTTCGTCCTGGCCTTCGCCGGGGCCGGCGAGCCACAGCTCGTGCTTGCGGCCTGCGCCGTCCACTGTGGACAAGGTGGGCACCTGTCCCCGGCAGATCAGTTCGATCTGCGCGGTCAGCTCCCGGCCGCCCGTCGCCGGGACCAGCATGGCGGCGCTCGTGGCGACGCCGAGCCCGGCGAGCATCGCGGCCCGGTCCGCGACGACGTCCGGATAGACGTCCTCGGTGTGCCGGACCCGGGTCACGCCGTCGTCCCGGACCGCCGCCGGGTCGACGAGGCACAGCACGCCCAGCGCGACGCCGTCCGGCCCGTCGATGCGATACGGCGCGACGACGGCGGACACCGGGCGATAGTGCTGTTCCCGGATCCGCTCGAAAGTCGCTCTGGCCTGCGGCAACGCCTCCTCGATCGAGAGACCGCCCGCCAGCGCGGCCGGGGTCCTGGCCGGATGCTGGACCGCCAGCAGGCTGTCTCCGCGCGCCTCGGCGAGCGCGGCGGCGACCCGGTCCGGGTCGGCGAACTCGTCGACGTCGGGCCCCGGGACGGTGTCGCGGACAACCCAGCCACGGTCGATCGGGCGGATCCAGGTGCTCATCCGATCCATTTTGCGGGATACCTCACGGAAAAAATCGGTCCCATGACCGGGTGTCTCCATGGAATGCTTACCCATGCGAAGTAGTTGACGCCCTTCATGAGCCCGAGGAGAGCCCCTCAGATGACCACCCCGGCCCCGGTCGCCGCGAAGGAAGGGGTCGGTTTCCGTTCCGAACGCGGCCCCGTCCTGATCGCCGTGATGCTGTGTTCCGGCCTGATCGCCCTCGACTCGACCATCATCGCGACGGCGGTGCCCTCGGTGGTCGCCGATCTCGGCGGGTTCTCGCAGTTCCCGTGGCTGTTCTCGATCTACCTGCTGACCCAGGCGGTCACCGTCCCCCTCTACGGCAAGTTCGCCGACGTGCTCGGCAGGCGGCCGGTGATGTTCTTCGGGATCGCGGCGTTCCTGCTGGGCTCGGTGCTGTGCGGCGCGGCCTGGAGCATGCCGGTGCTGATCGCCGCCCGCGCGGTGCAGGGCATCGGCGCGGGCGCCATCCAGCCGATCGCGCTGACCATGGTCGGCGACATGTACACCGTCGAGGAACGCGCCAGGGTGCAGGGCTATCTCGCCAGCGTGTGGGCCATCTCGTCGGTGGTCGGGCCGACGCTGGGCGGCGTGTTCGCCGAGTACCTCGACTGGCGCTGGATCTTCTTCATCAACCTGCCGCTCGGCGCGCTGGCGGCGTGGATGCTGTTCCGGAACTTCCGCGAACGCGTCGAACGCCGCTCGCACCGCATCGACTACCTCGGCGCCACCCTGCTCACCCTCGGCTGCTCACTGCTGATCCTCGGCCTGCTGGAGGGCGGGGTCGCCTGGGGCTGGGCGTCCGTGCCGAGCCTGGCGATCTTCGCCGGCGCGGTTCTCCTGCTGACGGCGTTCGTGTTCGTGGAGCGCAAGGCCGAAGAACCCGTGCTGCCGCTGTGGATCTTCACCAAACGGACGCTGATCGGCGGGAACCTGGTCGCCGTCGTCGTCGGCATGCTGCTGATGGGGCTCACCTCGTACCTGCCGACATTCTCCCAGGGCGTACTCGGCACCGGCGCGCTCGTCGCCGGATTCGCACTGGCCGCGCTGACCGTCGGCTGGCCGATCTCGGCGTCGCTGGCGGGCCGGATCTACATGCGGATCGGGTTCCGGGACACCGCGCTGATCGGCAGCGGGGCCGTCATCGCGGGCGCGGGGCTGACCGTGTTCCTGTCGGCGGGGTCGTCGATCTGGCTGGCCGCCTCGGCGGCGTTCGTCCTGGGGCTGGGGCTGGGCCTGACGTCGAGCCCGACGCTGATCGCCGTGCAGTCCACCATCGGCTGGGAACGCCGCGGCGTCGTCACCGCGACCAACATGTTCAGCCGGTCGCTGGGCAGCGCGGTCGGCGTGGCGATGTTCGGCGCGATCGCGAACGCCACCCTGGCGGGCCGCTTCGCCAACCCGCCCGCCGGGGTCTCCGGCCTGCCGACCGGTGTCGACGCGACCAGCGTCGTCCTGGGCGGCGACGGCCCGGACACCCCGACGACGACGTTCGTGCGCGACGCCCTCGCGGGCGCCACGCACCACGTCTTCCTGGCGATGCTGGTGGTCGCGGTGCTCAGCGTCGGCGCGCTGCTGCTGATGCCGCGGCGGACCGAAGAGCTGAAGTTCGACTAGGTTTGCAGCGGGATCGCGTGCTCGGCGAAGTTCTCGACGAACCGCTCGATCGGCTCCGGCCCGGCCGGGTACAGCACGAACTTGCTCAGCCCGGCGTCGATGTACTCGGCGACCAGATCGCGGGCGGCACGCCAGCTGCCCGCGATCAGCCGGGACGGATCCGCGTCGGACCGGGCCGCGACCGAAGCCGCGAGCGCGTCCGGGATCCCGTCCTCGGCCACGATGAGACTGATCCCGAAATGGTCGGCCTCGACCTCCCGATCCGCCTCGGCGGCGGCCTTCTGGATCGCCTCGCGCCCGGCCCGGGCTTCCTCCGGCGTGAGGAAACTTGCCAGCCAGCCGTCCGCGAGCCTGCCGACCCGCCGCAGCGCGCCGGGTGCCTTCCCGCCGAGCCAGAGGTCGAGCCGTTTCACCGGGCGCATGCCCAGACCCACGCCCTCGACGCGGAAGAACTCGCCCTCGAAGGTCACCTCTTCCTGTTCCAGCAACGCCTTGATCAGGAGCAACGACTCGTCGAACACCGCGGCACGACGGCCTTGCGGTACTGGGAAGAGCGGTAGTTCCGCGTCGCGGGCGGGCTTCAGGCCGAAGACCGGGAGGACCCTTTTCGGCGCGAGAGCGGCGAGTGAGGCGAGTTGTTTGGCGACGAGCACCGGGTCGCGGCCGGGCAGCACCATCACGCCGGTGCCGACCTTCAGTTTCGAGGTGCGGGCGAGGGCGTGCGTCAGCCCGACGACCGGGTCGATCCTGGGCGAGTACACCGCCTCGGGCAGCCAGAGCGAATCGACTCCCGCCCGCTCCAACAGGTCGACGGCGGCGCCGAACTCCTCGGGCGCCGTCCCGGTCCCCAGCCCCGCGCCGACCCTGATCTTCAGGTCCTCCGCCACACTCGCTCCCTTCCGCCAGGCCCGGATCCGGGCCGGAGTCCAGTGTTCACACCGGACCCTGGCGTGAACAACCCCGCACACCCATGGACTCTTCCCTCGAATTCCCCGTACATTCGAGTGTCGTGCGGGCCGTTCCCGCACGGATTGGGGGACTTTTCCATGGCAGGGCAGGCTCTTCGCGGTTGGACACGGTGCTTCCATCCGGCGCCGGCGGCCGAGACGCGGCTCATCGCCTTCCCGCACGCCGGTGGCTCGGCGAGCGCGTACCGGTCGCTTTCGGCGGCTCTCTCGCCCACCGTCGAGGTGCACACCGCCCAGTACCCGGGACGGCAGGATCGCATGGACGAGCCGGTCATCGACGATCTGCACGTCCTCGCCGAGCGGCTGGTGGACGTCGTCGCCGCGATCCCGAAGCCGTTCGCCCTCTTCGGCCACAGCATGGGCGCCATCGTCGCGTTCGAGATCGCCCGGCGGCTGGAAGCGCGCGGACTCGTTCCGGCGGCGTTGTTCGTTTCGGCCCGCCGCGGCCCGGACATCTTCAAGGAGCGATCGCACCACCTCGCCGACGACGACACCTTCCTCGCCGAAGTCAGCAGGCTCGGCGGCACGGACGCGTCGATCTTCGACGACCCGGACATCCGCGCGCTCGCGTTGCCCGCGCTGCGCGGCGACTACAAGGCCGTCGAGACCTATCGCTACCGGCCCGGCCCCGACGTGACCTGCCCGATCGTGGCACTCGCCGGGGACTCGGACCCCGTCCTGGAGCTGCCGGACGCCGAAAACTGGCGCGAGCACACCACCGGCACCTTCGAGATGGACGTGTTCCAGGGCGGGCACTTCTTCGTCGACGCCAACCTGGACGCCGTCGCCGCGCGCATCCTCGGCACGCTGACCGTCAGCCCCTGAGCGTCAGGCCCAGGCGGAAAGTTCCTTGGCGAGCGCGGTCAGTCCGCCGGCGGTGCGCAACGTGGGCGCACCGGGCCAGCAGTCCTGGTGGTCACCGGTTCGCAGGGTCTCGGCGAACCGGGCCACCAGCCTCGGCTGCGACGCCACCGTCCGGCCGCCGAGGTAGGCGACGACGACATGGTGGTCGTCGTCCGAGTGCGTCGCGACGGCGGCGGACCAGCCGTGCTCTTCGTGCCACATCAGGTCGACGTCGCGTTCGGGGAAACCGGGAAGGCGCCAGTTCAGCCTCATCCGGGCGGTGACCGGGCCGGTGAGGTCCGCCGTGCACGAATCCATCCGTATCCCCAGTGCCGCTGCCACGTCCTCCAGATAGGCGTTCAGCCTGGTCATGAGATCCAGACCGGCTTCCGTGGGGGCGGGGGTCGAGGTGGTCACGGTCCCTCAGCTTCCTGTCATTTTGAGTTGGCGTGACGGGAATTACCCACCCCGACACGGCTTCACACCCTCATTTCGTCACACCCCGGTTTCGGTTCGCTCAAGCCGTGGCTTCGATGACCCGCGTCAGCGCTTTGTGCAGCGCTTCCAGCTCGGAGACCTCCATGCCGAGCTTCTCGACGACGCGGTACGGGATCTTTTCCGCCTCCGCGCGCAGCGCGCGACCGGATTCCGTCAGCTCGATTGTCAGCAGCCGCTCGTCCTCGGCGCTGCGCCTGCGCGTGACGTATCCGATCGTCTCCAGTCGCTTGAGCAGCGGTGACAGCGTCGCGGGTTCGGCGCGCAGAGCGGTGCTGAGGTCCTTCACCGCCTGCGGTCCCCGCTCCCACAACGCCAGCATGACCAGGTACTGCGGATGGGTGAGCCCGTGGGGCTCCAGCAACGGGCGGTAGATGGCGATGACGCTGCGCGAAGCGACCGACAGCGCGAAACACACCTGACGCTCCAGCGCGAGCGGATCCTCGCCCAGATCGATCGACTTCATCTCCGGCCCTTCCGAGTTCATGCCGCGAATCCTAGCCGTGTCCTGCGCGACACTAAAGATTAGCGTGCTAATCATTAGTGTACTGTGACGGACATCGAAGGAAGGAGTCGCCCGATGCCCCCGCCCCTGCCCCGCAAGCGTCCGGACGTGTTCCGCTGGCTGTGGTACTCACTCGGCGGCAGGCTGCCCGAGCGCTACCACGACTGGATCCTCCACGACGCGACCACCGGAAGCTGGCGCTGGCGGCACGTCGCCCGCAGCACGGTGATGATCGCCCCGCTCTGCGCGGTGTGGCTGCTCCTGCCCGGCCCGCTCCCCCTGCGGCTGGCGATCGTGCTGATGGCCGCGCTCGTGGCGTACTTCTACTCGATGGCCTACATGGAGGAGAGCATCGAACACCGGCTCGCCAAGAACGGCTTCCCGCCGGGGATCGGCCGCCGGACGCGTGCCGAGGCCATCGCTGTCGCGGAGGCCGAGGTGACCGAGCGGTATCTCGCGCGGTACCGCGACCAGGCAGGCTGAGTCGCCCACACTGGGGTGCTGCCGCGTGGCGAGGGCGTTGCGAAAGCCACGTTCGCAACGTTGAAGGTTGCGAA
>NZ_JBHXJK010000095.1:0-34641 GCF_042723255.1 Amycolatopsis thailandensis | reverse complement strand
CCCCTTCCTTGCGCCAGGCGCAAGGAAGGGGGCCTTCATGTACTTGCCGAGACTCAGCCGAACCGGCCCGAGATGTAGTCCTCGGTCGCCTTCTCGTCCGGGTTCGAGAAGATCTTCTCGGTGTCGTTCAGCTCCACCAGGCGACCCGGCTGGCCGACGCCCGCCAGGTTGAAGAACGCGGTCTGGTCCGAGACGCGCGCCGCCTGCTGCATGTTGTGCGTCACGATGACGATCGTGTACTCCTTCTTGAGCTCACCGATCAGGTCCTCGATGGCCAGCGTCGAGATCGGGTCGAGCGCGGAGCACGGTTCGTCCATCAGCAGCACGTCCGGCCGCACGGCGATCGCCCGCGCGATGCAGAGCCGCTGCTGCTGACCACCGGAGAGGCCGCCGCCGGGCTTGTTCAGCCGGTCCTTGACCTCGTTCCACAGGTTCGCGCCGCGAAGGGCGCGCTCGGCGACCTCGTCGAGCTCCTTCTTGCCCTTGGTGCCGCCGAGGCGCAGGCCTGCCACGACGTTGTCGCGGATCGACATCGTCGGGAACGGGTTGGGCCGCTGGAACACCATGCCGATCGTGCGGCGGACCTGCACCGGGTCGACCCCGGCGCCGTAGATGTCTTCGCCGTCGAGCAGCACCTCACCCTCGACGCGGGCGCCGGGGATGACCTCGTGCATGCGGTTCAGCGTGCGCAGCACCGTCGACTTGCCGCAGCCCGACGGGCCGATGAACGCGGTGACGTTCCGCGGCGGCACCGAGAGGGTGACGCCGTCCACGGCGTGGAATTTGCCGTAGTAGATGTCCACGTCTTTGACGTCGATTCGTTTGGCCATCTCAAACAGCTCACTTCTTCTTCGGGGCGACAAGACGGGCAAAGAGCATGGCGAGAAGGTTCACGATCGCGATGATCAGCACCAGGGTGAGCGCGGCACCCCAGATCCGGTCGAACGCGACGGTACCTTCGTCGAACGGGTTGCTGACCCGTTCGTTGTTCATCAGAAGCGGCAAAGCGGCCTGTTCGCCACCGAAGATGTCCCAGTTCACGTAGGCGGAGTACCCCACGAGGACCAGCAGCGGCGCGGTCTCGCCCATGACCCGGGCGAGCGCCATCATGATGCCGCCGATGATGCCGGACAGCGCCGTCGGCAGGACGATCTTCATGATCGTCTTCCACTTGGGCACGCCGAGCGCGTAGGAGGCTTCGCGCAGGTCGTCCGGGACGATCCGCAGCATCTCCTCCGACGAGCGCACGACCACCGGGATCATCAGCAGCACCAGGGCGAGCGACACGGCGAAACCGCTGCGCGGGAGGCCGAACGTCGTGATCCACAGCGCGTAGATGAACAGCGCCGCGACGATCGAGGGGACACCGGAGAGGATGTCCACCATGAACGTCGTGACCTTCGCGAGCTTCCCGCGGCCGTATTCGACCAGGTAGATCGCGACCAGCATGCCGATCGGGACCGCGATGATCGCGCAGACCAGGCCCTGCAGCACCGAGCCGATGACGGCGTGCGCCACGCCACCGCCGACCTCGTCCGACAGCACCGAGCCGAAGTCCTCGGTCCACCAGTTGCTGTAGGGGATCCGCTTGACGCCGTTGATGACCACCGTGGCGAGCAGCCAGACCAGCGGCACGACGGCGATCAGGAACGACAGCCAGATCAGAACGGTCGCGATGCCGTTCTTGGTCTTCCTCGCCAAGCTGACCTGTTGGAAGGCGGGGGTGGTGGCGGGGGTCTTCTCGAGCGTGGTGGACATGCTCAGTCCCCCTTCTTGGCGATGATGGATCGCGCGGCGAAGTTGACGATGAACGTCAGCAGGAACAGCACGAGGCCGGCCGCGATGTACGCGCCCGCCGAGATCTCGTTGTTGAGTTCCGCGTAGTCCGCCGCGATCTTCGAAGCGAAGGTGGCGCCGCCGTCGAAGAGGCTCCAGGTGAACTCGCGGCCCACCGCGCCGGTCAGGATGATCGCGAGCGCGATCGTCTCGCCGAGCGCGCGGCCGAGGCCCAGCATCGAGGCGCCGATGTAGCCTGCCTTGCCGAACGGCAGCACCGTGGTGCGGATGACCTCCCAGCGGGTGGCGCCCAGCGCCAGCGCGCCTTCGATGTGCGGGGTCGGGGTCCGCTCGAACACCTCACGCGACAGCGAGGTGATGATCGGCAGGATCATCACGGCGAGCACGATGCCCGCGGTGAAGATCGTGCCGCGCAGGTCCGGCGAGACGTTGCCCGCCGCGAAGAGCGGGATCCACGAGAAGGTGTCGTTGACCCACTGGGAGAAGGGCTCGATCGTCGGCGCGAAGACCATCAGGCCCCAAAGGCCGTAGATGATCGACGGGACCGCGGCGAGCAGGTCGATCACGTAGGCGAAGGGCTTCGCCAGCCGCTTCGGCGCGTACTGGGTGAGGAACAGGGCGATGCCGAGCGAGATCGGCATCGCGATGATCAGGGCCAGCAGCGCCGAGTAGACCGTGACCAGCAGCAGGCCCATGATGCCGAACTTCATGTCGTTCGGATCGGTCTGCCAGACCTGGCTGGTCAGGAAGTTCACGTTGTCGGCCTGGAGCGCCGGAATGGCCTGCACCAGCAGGAACAGTCCGATCAGGCCGATCAGCGAGACGACGAAGACGCCGGCTCCGGTGGTCAGGAACTGGAAGATGCGGTCACCGGGCCGCACCGTCCTGGAATTGGGGCTCGCGAGTGGCACCGAGGACTTCTCGGGCGGTGACGCGGCAGGTTGCTCCGAAATCGGGTCCTCCGTGAAGGTCTCGCGGACGCCAGAACGCCCACCGGGGTCGCCGGTGGGCGTTCTGGGCGAAGACGAATCGCTCATCGACTACTTCTGTCCAGCCTGTTTACTGATCGGCCTGAAGATCGGCAACAGGGTCAGGCGATGGCCTTGACGGCGGTCAGGACCTTGTCCTGCAGGCTCTGCGGAATCGGCACGTAGCCCTTGTCCGAGAGCGGCTTCTGACCGTCGGTGGCGGCGACGTTCAGGAACGCCTTGACGGCCTTGGCGACCTCGGCGTCGGCGTACTTGGAGCAGACGATCTCGTAGGTGGCGAGGATGATCGGGTAGGTGCCGGCGACGTTGCTGGAGTAGATCGCGTTCAGGTCCAGCGCGAGGTCGTTGGTGCCTTCCTTCTTGAACTTCGCCGCGTCGAGGGCCTTGGCGACGTTCGCCGCGGTGAGCTCGACACCGCCGGAGCCGCTGTCGATCAGGGCGGCGTTGATGCCGTCCTTCGCGAACGCGGACTCGACGTAGGTGATCGCGCCGTCGGTGGCCTTGACCGCGCTGGCCACACCGTTGGACTTCTCGGCACCGTTACCGACGCCACCGGCGAACTTCTTGCCGTCGCCCTGGGTCCAGGCGCCCTTCGAGGCGGCCTTCAGGTACTTCTGGAAGTTGTCGGTGGTGCCCGACTCGTCGGAGCGCGAGATGACCTGGATGGCCTTGTCCGGCAGGTTGACGCTCTCGTTGCCCTTGACCGCCTTGATGGCCGGGTCGTTCCACTTGGTGATGCCGCCGTTGAAGATCTTGGCGGTGACCTCGGGGGTCAGGGTCAGCTTGTCGACACCGGAGACCTTGTACGCCACGGCGACCGGGCCGATGACGAGCGGCAGGTTCCACGCGTCGGAGGCGCAGCGGGCCTTGGCCTTGTCGGCCTCCTCGCCGTCCTTGAGAGGCGAGTCCGAACCAGCGAAGTCGACCTGGTTCGCGTTGAACTGCTTGATGCCGGCGCCGGAACCGCTGGGGTTGTAGTTCACCTTCTGCCCGGAGCACTTGGCGGCGTACTGCTGCACGAAGATGTCGACCGCGGTCTTCTGCGCGGACGAGCCCTCGGCCGAAAGCGGGTTCTTGCCGCCGCATTCGACGTTGGCCGCGCCACTGGGCGCGGACGCGGCGCCCGAGCTCTGGGGCTTGGTCGCCGCCGGGTCGGATCCACAGGCGCCGAGCACGAGGGCGGCGGTGGCCACGATGCCGATCGCGCCCGCGGGCCGCATGATCTTCACTGCATTTCCTCCACTGGGAGACTTTCGCCGGATCGGTGGAACGGGAGCGTTCCTTCCGGACCCGGACATTAAGCACCGACAGTGGACAGGCGACCGTCTAAGGGTGAACGGCAAGTGAACAAGGCGGCCGATGTGAGCAGCGCGACTACTCCGAAAGTGGTCTGTGTCCCGGCCGTGACCTGCGCGTCTGCTCTCCGTGACCGGTCAAGTGCCGCACGTGTGAACGCGGTTACCGAGCGTATTGGACGTCGACCTCGTATCGGGTGAAGCCGAGCTTCGAATAGACCGCGAGCGCGGGAGCGTTGTCGCCCTCCACGTACAAGATCACCTGTCCCAGCCCGCGATCGCGGAGATACCGCAGGCCGGCGAGGGTGAGCGCCTTCCCGAGACCACCGCCCTGCGCGTCCGGATCGATGCCGACGACGTAGACCTCGCCCGCGGGCTCGCCGCCGAACCGGCCGGGGACCGCCTCGTGGACCTTCGTCCAGTGGAAGCCGATGACCTTCCCGTCCTCTTCCGCGAGGAAGAAGCCCTCGGGGTCGAACCAGGCTTCCTTCTCGGTCGCGCGGACCTCGTCGGCGGTCAGGGCGCCCTGTTCGGGGTGCCAGTCGAAGGCGCGCGCGTTGACGCGGACCATCGCTTCCTCGTCCTGGCCGGGAACGAACGTGCGCAGTGTGACGCCCTCGCGCGTCACGGGTTCCGGCCAGTCCGCCGCTTCGGCGTCGGCGTGCAGGATCAGCAGCTCACGGGCGCGCTCGAAGCCTTCGGTCCCGGCGATGTGGACGGCGGCGGGGTGGTCGCCGTGCGCCCAGACGCGCAACGGCTTCCCGGCGACGTGCTCGGCCAGGGCCTTGGTGAGCGCTCTGCCGTGACCCGAGCGGCGGTGCGCGGGGTGGACGAACAGTTCGGCGACCTGGTTGCCGTGTGAGTCGCCTTCGGTGTCGAGGTGCGCGTACGCGACCAGCTCGCCGTCGACGTGCCCCAGGAGGTGCTCTCCACCGTCGAAACCGGTGTCCTCCGGGCGCCCGTCGGCCTCGCGCACGGCGAGGAGGAAGTCGTGGATCTCTTCCGTTTCCGGTTCACCGGTCCAAGCCAGATCAAGCATGAAACCGACCCTACCGGGGAACCAGTAAGACGCCCGGACGTCTTGTCAGGCAGGAGAGGAAGGGACCTCAGTGCGCGGAAAGCTCGTTCGGCTCGTAGACGCTCGCGTCCGGGGCGATGGCCTGCTGCTTGGCCGCGGCCCCCTTGGACGGCCGCTCGAACTTGTAGCCGACGTTGCGCACGGTCCCGATCATCTGCTCGTGCTCCGGCCCCAGCTTCGCGCGCAGGCGCCGGACGTGGACGTCGACAGTGCGCGTGCCGCCGAAGAAGTCGTAGCCCCAGACCTCCTGCAGCAGCTGCGCGCGGGTGAACACCCGGCCGGCGTGCTGCGCGAGGTACTTGAGGAGTTCGAACTCCTTGTAGGTGAGTTCGAGGGTGCGCTTGCGGAGCTTCGCGGTGTAGGTCGCCTCGTCGATGACCAGCTCGCCGACGCGGAGTTCGGCGTCGACCTGCGCGGCGGCGCCGTCGCGGGTGGTGACCAGCCGCAGCCGGGCGTCGACCTCGGCGGGACCGGCCGTCGGGAGCATGATGTCGTCGGTGCGCCATTCCGCGCTGACCGCGACCAGCCCGCCTTCGCCGACCACGGCGATGACCGGTGTGGAGGCCTCGTCCTCACCGGCGCCCTTGAGCAGGCGGCAGAGGCTCTTCGCGGAGGCGAGATCGGTGCGGGCGTCGAGGACGATGACGTCGCGGTGGCCGGCGTCGAGGAGTGCGGTCACCTCGGGAGCACGTACGCGTACGGTGTGGGGCAGCAGATCGAGAGCGGGCAGCACCGCGGTCGCGTCGGGTTCCGCAGTCAACACCAGAAGGTCCAGGCTCATCGCCGCACCGCCCTAACTCGTAGTCGCCTCGTACGTGGCTACAGCCGGTGCTTAGTGAGAATAGCGGGTGAACGGCCGACGACCTATCCCGTGCTGGATCGATCACACCTGGCCAAAGAGGTTTACGAAGGAGATTCGAAGCGATGGTGAGCAGGCCCGTGGCGCGTGACGAACGGCCTTCCCCCGGCCGGTCCGCCAAGCGACCGAAGCGGCGTGGACGGGGCTGGCTCATCGCCCTCGCGGTGCTCTTGGTCCTGCTGGTCGGGGCCGATTTCGGGGCGGCCGCGTTCGCCGAGCACACGATCTCCCAGAAGACCCGCGAACAGCTGAAGCTGGCCAACGATCCGGCGGTCACGGTGCACGGTTTCCCGTTCCTGACCCAGGCCCTCTCCGGTGACTACAGTCACATCACCATCAACGCCCAGGGCGTCGCCGTCCCGCCGAAGCTGAACGATGTGGACTTCAACGCCGACATGAGCGACGTCACGGCGCCGCTCTCGGACCTGACGTCCGGCAACACCAAGGCGATCACCATCGGCACGCTCAAGGGCGAGGTGATCATCAAGGCCGCCGACATCGCGCGGCAGGCGCCGCTGAACAAGATCGAGAACCTGAAGATCGAGCCGGTCACCGAGGACTACGTCCGCAACGGCGACAGCGGGCAGGGCGAGACGAAGCCCACGACGACCACGAACGAGAACGGCGAGCCGGTGGACACCGCCAGCGCCGGGATCCGGGTTTCGGGCAACGTGCAGATCGCCGGGAACAACACGGAGATCTTCTGCTTCGCGATGATCGAACTGGACGGGCAGAAGATCCGTCTCGAGCCGAAGCGGCTCCAGTTCGGGAATGACAAGGAAACCACCGTCGTTCCCCAGGCTGTGCAGCAACTGCTGCTGCCGAACTTCAACGCGACCATCGACACCGGCGCGATGCCGTTCTCGGTGACCCCGACGTCGGTGCGCGTGAACAGCGGCTCGGTGACCATCAAGGGCGAAGGCAAGAACGTCGCCTTCAGCGGAGCGAAGCCTCAGGGGTGATTTGCGGATGACCGGAGTGTGGGTGCTGCTGGGCGTCCTGGTGCTCGGCGGGGTGGCGGGCGCGCTGATGCAGGCGCGCAACGGCCGCATCCGCGCGGCGAAGTCCGGCGCTCCCGCACTGCCCGGTCGCGTTTCCGGCGCCCTCGCTCCCGAGGGCGTCACCCTGGTTCAAATCTCCACCACGTTCTGCGCGCCGTGCCGCCACACCCGCGTGATCCTGTCGTCGCTCGCGGAGAAGACCGACGGCCTCACGCACGTCGATCTGGACGTCACCGAGACCCCCGAAGTCGCCCAGGCACTTTCGGTATTGCGGACTCCGACGACGCTTGCCTTGACGCCGGACGGCAGGGAGGTCTTCCGCGTCGGCGGCGTTCCCCGAGGTCAGGAGCTTCTCGAAGCCCTGAAACCCCATCTGGCGAACGCCTGATCCCGAATTTTGGGAAGCGTCCCAAGGTGTGAACACGGTTCCCAACCTGAGGGAGCTCTGCGTACCCTCGTGCCCGTGAACAGGCTGCCCCGAACCTTGCTGACCCAGCGCCGCGCAGTGGATCTGTGCCGCGTTCGCAGCAGCCTGTGTCCGGCCTGCTGATCGCGCCTTCGAAGCCGCCGCGCGTGCCCTGTCCGGCACGCACCTCTTTTCCCTCTCGTTCGCAGGAGGATCCATGTCCGCAGGACCGGCCGTCGACCCCCGGGGTCCGCGTTTCGCCGCCATCCTGACGACGATCGTGCTCGCGATCGTGCTCATCACCCAGTGGTGGCCACTGCTCGCGGCGCAGGCGGTGGTGTTCGCGATCGGCGCCTTCGTCGGCCTGAAGCCGGCGCCGTACTCCCTCCTCTACCGCTACCTGGTGGCGCCGCGGCTGGGCCCGGCGACCGAACGCGAGGACGCGGCCCCGCTGCGTTTCGCGCAGGCCGTCGGCTTCGTGTTCGCCGTCATCGGCACCGTCGGCTTCGCCGCCGGCCTGACCGCGCTCGGCTTCGTCGCGACGGCGTTCGCGCTGTTCGCGGCCTTCCTCAACGCGGCGTTCAACTTCTGTCTCGGTTGCGAGATGTACCTGCTCATCAAGCGTTTCAGCCCCAGCCCTCGCGCGTCCTAACCCAGAAAGAGAGTCAGCTCCATGAGCCGTGAAGACGTCCTGGTCACCACCCAGTGGGCCGAGGAGAACCTGGACACCCCGGGTGTCGTGTTCATCGAGGTCGACGAGGACACGACCGCGTACGACAACGGACACATCCGCGGTGCGGTGAAGTTCGACTGGCGCAAGGACCTGCAGGACGGGGTCCGCCGCGACTTCGTCGACAAGGCGGGCTTCGAGAAGCTGCTCTCGGAGAAGGGCGTCTCGAACGACGACCGCGTCGTCCTCTACGGCGGCAACAACAACTGGTTCGCCGCGTACGCGTACTGGTACTTCAAGCTCTACGGCCACGAGAACGTGCAGCTGCTCGACGGCGGCCGCAAGAAGTGGGAACTCGACGGCCGCGAGCTGAACTCGGAAGAGGTCAAGCGCGAGGCCACCACCTACAAGGCCAAGGAGCAGGACCTCTCGATCCGCGCGTTCCGCGACGAGGTCGTCCAGGCCATCGGCGGCAGCAACTTCGTCGACGTGCGCTCGCCCGACGAGTTCTCCGGCAAGCTGCTCGCCCCGGCGCACCTGCCGCAGGAGCAGTCGCAGGTCCCGGGCCACATCCCGGGCGCGCTGAACGTCCCGTGGGCGAAGGTCGCCAACGAGGACGGCACCTTCAAGACCGAGGGCGAGATCAAGGAGCTGTACTCCGACGAGGGCCTCGACGAGTCGAAGTCCACGATCGCGTACTGCCGCATCGGCGAGCGTTCGTCCATCGCGTGGTTCGCGCTGCACGAGCTCCTCGGCTACGACCAGGTGAAGAACTACGACGGTTCATGGACGGAATACGGCTCGCTCGTCGGCGTGCCGGTCGAGTTGGGAGCTAAGTGATGGCTGACGACAGCTGCGGCGCACCGGTCCAGGAGGCCACGCCCGCCGACTACGACACCCGCGGCCAGGTCGTGCTGGCCGGCAAGGTGACCGGTGCGGAGGGGCCCGTCGGCGGCGCCTTCGTGCGGTTGCTGGACGGCGGCGGCGACTTCACCGGCGAGGTCGTCTCGTCGGCGGACGGCGACTTCCGTTTCTACGCGGCCCCCGGCGACTGGACGGTGCGCGCGCTGCACCGCTCCGGCAACGGCGAAGCGTCCGTGACCGCCCAGGGCCCGGGCGTCCACCAGCTGGCCATTTCGGTCGCCTGACGATCTGAGTACATGAAGGCCCCCTTCATTGCGCCTAGCGCCGTGAAGGGGGCCTTCATGTACTTGTGGGCACTGCCACGGACCCTCAGCGGGCCTGTCCGGGCAGGTAGCGACTAAAGTGCGTGGCGTGGAGATCCTGTTTACGACCCTGCTGGTGCTCGCCGGCGTCGCGATCACCTGGTTCGCCGTGTACGTCGTCTACCGGCTTTACGCGGACCAGCGCTGACCCATGACGGCTAGTGGCGACGAGGCCATCCAGGCCGCGGAAAAGCGCGCGGAAAGCACGCGCGACCGGAACCTTCCCCAGTTCGACGACATGCCCGTCCCGGGCGACACGGCGAACCTGCGCGAAGGGCCGAACCTCAACGACGCCTGCCTGGCGCTGCTGCCGCTCGTCGGCGTGTGGCGCGGTGAAGGCGAGGTCGACTACCCGACCATCGACGGCCCGTACCGGTTCGGCATGCAGCTGACCATCGCGCACGACGGCCGCCCCTTCCTCACGCACGAGGCTCGCGCCTGGCTGCTCGACGAAGAGGGCAAGGTCATCCGGCCCGCCGCGCGGGAGTCCGGGTTCTGGCGTCCGCAGGCCGACGACACGATCGAGCTGCTGCTGACCCACAACACCGGCATCGTCGAGCTCTTCTACGGCAAGCCCCGTGGCAAGGCTTCGGTTCCGGCCTGGGAGCTGGGCACCGACGCCGTCGTCCGCACTTCGACGGCCAAGGACGTCACGGCCTCGCAGCGGCTCTACGGCATCGTCAACGGCGAACTCGGCTACGTCGAGGAGCGCGCCATGATGGGCCAGGAACTCCAGCCGCACACGTCGGCGCTGCTGCGTCGCGTGGTGGGCTGACCGTCTCCCGTGCGGTGGCGTGCCTACGGCGAGCACGCCGCCCTGCTCGACTGTGATTCCCTGACCCAGACGATCGCGGCGCACGCCACGGTCTCGTCGGCGCGCCCGGCCGGGATCGCCGAACTCGTCCCCGGCGCCCGCAGCCTGCTCTTGGTGGAAACCCCGGGCTCCGGCGCCCTCTCCGCCGTCCGCGAGCTTCTTTCCGGCGCCGATCTCGAACACCCGCCCGAAGGCGAATCCCGCGAGATCACCCTCGACGTCACGTATGACGGCGAAGACCTCGAACTGGTCGCGCAGGACGCCGGAGTGTCCATTGAGGACGTCGTCGGGTTGCACACCGGCGCCGTCTACACCGTGGCGTTCACCGGGTTCGCGCCCGGTTTCGGCTACCTGACAGGACTTCCCGAACCACTCCGGCAGCCGAGGCTGTCGTCTCCGCGCACTCGCGTGCCACCGGGTTCGGTCGGGATCGCGGGTGAGTTCACCGGCGTGTACCCGCGCGTCTCGCCCGGCGGCTGGCGGCTGATCGGCCACACCCGGACCGTCTTGTTCGATCCCCGCGCCGAGCGGCCCGCGCTGCTCGCACCCGGCGACCGGGTGCGGTTCCGGAGCGCCGGATGAGGGCGCTCGAAGTGGTCCGGCCGGGCCCGCTCGCGCTGGTCCAGGACCTCGGCAGGCCCGGCTACGCGCATCTCGGCGTCCCGCCGTCCGGCGCGCTGGACGTCCCGGCGCTGCGGCTGGCCAACCGGCTCGTCGGCAACGACGAGGACGCCGCGGGCGTCGAATGCCTGCTCGGCGGGCCGGCGCTGCGGGCGATCTCCTCTTGCACGATCGCGGTGACCGGTCCGGTCGTCGACGTCGCAATCGACGGGCGCCCGGTCGGCTCGCACGCGCCGGTGTGGCTGGCGGCGGGCCAAGTCGTCGAGATCGGCGCGCCCGCCACCGGTTTGCGCTGCTACCTGGCGGTTTCCGGTGGGATCGCGGTGGACGCGGAACTCGGCAGCCGGTCGCGGGACGTCCTTTCGGAGATCGGACCCGCTCCGCTGAAGGCAGGCGACGTCCTCCCGCTCGGCACACCGTCCTTGCCTGGCGGCGCCGATGTCGTGCTGCCCACGGTCGCTCCGGCGTCGTTGGTCGTCGAGGTGGAGCCGGGCCCGCGTGCGCACTGGTTCGAGAACCTCGCGGCCGGGCTCGCGAAGACCTGGACGGTGACGGCGGAATCGAACCGTGTCGGCCTCCGGCTCGACGGACCCGCGTTGACTCGCGAGGACGAATACGTCGAACAGGAGCTGCCCAGCGAGGGCCTGCTGACCGGCGCCGTCCAGGTGCCGCCGAACGGGCTGCCGGTCGTCTTCTTGGCGGATCATCCGACTACCGGTGGTTATCCGGTGGCCGCGGTGGTGAGACGGGCGTCACTCCCGGCACTCGCGCAGGCCCGTCCCGGAACCCTTCTCCGCTTTCACTCGTCCACGAGGGTGTGGAACAGGTAAAGGTCGACGGTGGCACGGGTGTCATCGACACGAATTCGGTCCCCTCGCAGCCCGAACTCCCGCAGTCGTTGCGGATAGCGCTGGCCACCGGCCAGATGCGGCGTCCGCTCGGCGACACGCTCCGCCCGCTTCTCGCCCTCTTCACCGACGGCGACTACCAGGTCACCGGCCCCGAACGGCTGGCCGAGGACCGCTACCTGACCCCGAGCGCCGATTGGCCGCCCGCCGACGTCTCGCGGGTCGGTTACTACCGGACTGCGATCAAGAGCGGGCACCGTCCGGTCGCGGTCGTGCTGGAAACCGCCGACGCGGCGGTGATCCTCGACGGGCACCACAAGATCGCGGCCTACCGCGAAGAAGCGATCCTTCCGCACCTGCTGATCATCAGCCCGCTCAGCTGATCGCGTACTCGCTCTCGTATGCGGCGGCCAGTTCGGCGTGGATCGCGCTGGAGTCGCCGAGCGTGACGCCGTCGAGCGTGTGCACCCTGGTCAGCTTGCGGACCGACGAGGCGAGGAACAGCCCTTCGCCTCCGGTGAGGTCCGAAACCTTGAGCGGTTCGACCTTGACCGACCAGCCCGCCCGCTCGGCACCACGGAACAGCGCGGCCTGCGTCGTCCCCGGCAGGATGCCGATGGTCGCGGGCGGCGTGTAAAGCGTCTTGTCCTTCGCGAGAACGACCGTCGAAGTCGGCCCTTCGAAGACCGAACCGTCGGCGGCGGTGAAAATCACATCGCTCGCGCCGCGGCGGCCCGCCTCCCGGAGCGCGGCCATGTTGACGCCGTACGAAATCGACTTCGCGCCTAGCAGCAGCCACGGGGCGCGCTCGGCGAGATCGGGCTCGATACCGCGTTCGAGGGTGATCGCCGCGACGCCTTCGACGCGGGCCCGCAGGACCTTCTCGTCGATCTCCACGCCGAGCGCGAACCCGAACGGCTTCGCTTCCGGGTCGCCGTCGATTCCCCTGGTGTACACCAGTTTCAGCGCGATTTCGGCGGTGCCGGACCAGTTGTCGACGACGACCTGCGCGGCGCGCTCCCAGTCGGCGAGGTCCGGCTCCGGCAGGTCGAGCATGGCCGCGGAACGGGCCAGCCGCTCGAGGTGCGGGCGGAGTTCACGGGGGCGTCCGTCGACGACGAGGATCGTCTCGAACACGCCGTCGCCGCGAAGCAATCCGAGGTCGTCCACCCGCAGGTGAGCGGCTTCGGGGTCGGCCAGGGTCCCGTCGAGGAAGGCAAGCACGCGCATGGGGACACGGTACTCACTAGCATGGGTTTCATGCCCTACCGCTCCCCCCTGCTCGACCTTCCCGGACCGATCGCGGCACCCGACGGGCATCCGGAGGAAGGTGTCCCGTGGCATTGGGGAGACCCCTTCGCCGAGCAACGGACGGCGGCGCGCGGCGCGGTCGTGATCGACCGTTCGCATCGCGAAATCCTGGCCGTGACCGGGGAAGAACGGTTGTCCTGGCTGCATTTGGTGATCTCGCAGCATGTCACCGGGCTCGCTGAGGGCACCGGCACCGAGGCGCTCGTGCTGGACAGCCAAGGCCGCGTCGACACCCACATGGTCGTCGCGCATTCGGACGGCACGGTGTTCCTGGACAGCGACAGGGGCGCGGTGGCCTCCAGCGCGCTGCCTTCCGGCGGCAAGCAGACTTTGCGCGAGTACCTCGAAGCGATGAAGTTCTGGTCCAAAGTGGACATCCGCGACGCGTCGGGGGAACTGGCGCTGCTGACCGTCCTCGGCCCCGAGGCGGACCGGGTACTGGACTCCGTGGGGGTCTCGCTGGGCCCGGACGCGTACTCGGTCGCGCCGATCCCCGGCGGTTTCGCGCGGCGGATGCCGTGGCCGGGACGGCACAGCGTCGACCTCGCCGTGCCCCGCGCCGAACTCGCCGACTGGTGGCGCCGCCTGACCGACGCGGGTGCGCGCCCGGCGGGCAGCTGGACTTTCGACGCGCTGCGGGTGGAGTCGCTGCGGCCGCGGCTGGGGCTCGACACCGACGAGCGCACGATCCCGCACGAGGTGAACTGGGTCGACTCCGCCGCGCACGTGGCGAAGGGCTGCTACCGCGGGCAGGAGACCGTCGCGAAGGTGCACAACGTCGGGCGGCCGCCGCGGTACATGGCGCTGCTGCATCTGGACGGTTCGCCGGAGATCACGCCGGAAACCGGCGACCCGGTGGTGCTGGGCGAGCGGACGGTCGGGCGCGTGGGCAGCGTGGTGCAGCACCACGAACTGGGGCCGATCGCGCTGGCGCTGGTCAAACGCTCGACGCGACCGGGCGCGGAACTGCTGGTCGGTGCCGAAGACCGCGTCGTGCAGGCGGCCATCGATCCGGACTCGGTGCCGGGTGAGGCTCCCGCTCCCGGCCGGGAAGCGGCCCAACGACTGCGGGGCTGACCTGGGGATTCTGGTCCGGTTCCGGGTCGCGTGCGGTCCGGTCCGGTCCGTGAAGGCCTCCTTGGGGGACTCTAGGTCCCTCAAGGAGGCCTTCACGGCCTTCGGGACTGTCACTTTCGCCCCACCTGCCCCACTTGCCACATCGGCGTCGCGTGAAGGCCCCCTTGCCTCGGCTGAGCGCAGGAAACTCGACCTTCACTCCTCGCCAAGTACATGAAGGCCCCCTTGCTTGCGCTAGGCGCAAGCAAGGGGGCCTTCATGTACCCGCCACCACCCCGCACCGGCCCCGCGCGCCTTCCGAAGGGGCTCTCCCCGCATCTCACGCGGCGAAGGACGCTTCCCCCACGTCACACGCGGCGAAAGCTCCCTCCCCCCAGTTGTCCACAACCCCGCCCACCTGTGGACAACCTCGCCGACCAGCACTTTTCCCCCTCCACCCCCGGTAGACTGGACCAGGGGCCGCCCCCGGGACGGGTGGGGGGCGCGCTCTGGAAGGGACCGAAAGAGCGGCAGTGCAGCGGAGGGTGCAGGGGAGGGCAGAGATCCTTGTGGTATCGCTCCCTGCGGAACATTTCGGCTTGAGCGCGATAAGCTACGCGGGTGATCGAAGTCCGGCCCGGTGGTCGCCGTCGTATCGACCGCGTGCTCGGCCCTGGGTATCTCAGCGACCTCGGCGAGCTCACTCTTTCCGTGCTGCGCGAACGCCGTGACGAGGCCGCGCAGGAGGAGACAGACCTGTCGTATCTGCGGCGTCTGCTGCACGCGCGGATCGACATCGTGCGGGCCGAGCAGGAGCGCCGGAGTTCGGGCGGCGAGAGCAGTGTCGTC
Source organism: Amycolatopsis thailandensis (assembly GCF_042723255.1). Classification (NCBI taxonomy): domain Bacteria; kingdom Bacillati; phylum Actinomycetota; class Actinomycetes; order Pseudonocardiales; family Pseudonocardiaceae; genus Amycolatopsis; species Amycolatopsis thailandensis. Next base: position 19,821 of record NZ_JBHXJK010000095.1, on the reverse strand, counting down.
GAGCGGCTGGCCGCGATCCTGGCGGACAACGCGATCGGTCCGGCCACGGGTTCGGGCAGGCATCAGCGGCTGGAGCCGTCCCGCGCGGGCGAGCACCGGCGGTTCGCCGAGGCGCTCATCGGCGACACCGACCTTTCCGACGTCAGCACGCTCTCGGACGAGAAGCTGCTCAACGCCCTCGACAGGTACGCCGACGAGGAGGTCTCGGTCTCGTCGTACCGCCGCGAGGTGCAGAGTGTGATGGACACGATCAACGCCGAGATCGCGACCCGCTACCGCAAGGGCACGGCGTCCGTCGACGACCTGCTCGACACCGAACGCGGCGGGTCCGAGTGACGAATCCCGTCCTGGTCGAGGTCGTCCGATCCGGTTTCGTGGAGAGCACGCACCGCGGCGCGCTCGTGATCACCGCTCCCGACGGGTCGGTGCGCTTCTCCGTGGGCGACATCGAGCGCCCGGTCTACCCGCGCTCATCCAACAAACCGCTCCAGGCCGTCGGGATGCTGCGCGCCGGCCTCACGATCGACGACGAGGATCTCGCGCTGGGCTGCGGGTCGCACAACGGCGAGCCCGGCCACGTCGAGGGCTCCCTGTCCATGCTTTCCCGCGCGGGCCTGACCGAGGAGGCGCTGGCCTGCCCGCCCGCCTTCCCGCTGCACGAGCCGAGCATGCTGGCCGTGGCCACGGCGGGGAAACGCCGCGCCGCCATGAACTGCTCCGGCAAACACGCCGCGATGCTCACGACCTGCGCCCAGCTCGGCTGGCCGACCGAGGACTACGCGGCCGCGACCCACCCGCTGCAAAAGGTCATCCAGGCCACCATCGCCGACCTCACCAGCGAGACGATCGAGACGGTCGGCGTCGACGGCTGCGGCGCACCGCTGTTCGCGTTCTCCCTCACCGGACTCGCCCGTTCCTTCGGCAGGCTGGTCACCGCGATGGGCGGGCCGGACCGCCGGGTCGCGGACGCCGTCCGCGCGCATCCGTGGCAGGTCGCGGGCACCGGCCGCGAGGACACCGTGCTGATGCGGAGCGTGGAAGGCCTGCTCTCGAAGGGCGGCGCCGAAGGAGTGCACGCGTTCGCCCTCCCGGACGGCACCGCGCTGGCTTTGAAGATCGACGACGGAGCCGCGCGGGCACGGATCCCGCTGCTGCTCGCGACCCTGCGCCACCTCGGCATCGACCCGGGCGCGGAGGCGAGCGGCCTCGCGCGCAACGCGGTACTGGGCGGCGGCGAACCGGTCGGCGAGCTGAGGGTCACCGCGGGACTCTTCGGCTAGGACAGGGCCTAGTTCGCGCGTTCCCGCGCCGCCAGGTCGCCCCAGAAGTCCCGCAGGTCGGCGAACAATTCCGCCAACTCGTCGACGTTGCCGGTGCGGAGCGCGTCGAGGATGTCGTGCACCTCTTCGGCGGTCGTGTCGGCCTGCAGGATCGAGTCCGCGAAGAGCTGCACGAGACCGCCGTAGTCGAGCTCGACCGCGGAGCCGGGGTGGAAGCAGTCGAGCCAGCGTCGCGTTTCGAGCAGCACCCGGCCTGGTCCCGAATCACCGAAGGTCGCTTCGAGCAGGTCCCCGACCTCGCGGGCGCGATGCCGCGCGTCGGCGATGGAGACCCGCCACGACACCTCGCGCTCGGGGTCTTCGCGGCCCTTGCCCAGTTTGACCCGGCGCATCCCGGGATCGAACAGCACGAACCACGGAAGCGGGACGGTCCACGTCGTCGAGAGCGTGTGCGACGCCGAAGCGGACAGATCGTCGATGGCGGACTTCGCCCGCGAGCGGATCATGTCGAAGGAAGCGCCGCCCGCGTCGAGCACGGCGTTCTTCAGTGCCGGATGCGCGTCGCCGAGGAAGGTCACCAGCGCCGCGGCCGAGCGGGCGCGGATCTCCATCGGACAGATCAACGGCCCCGGGCCGGCGTCGCCGTGCTCACCCTCCGGCACGTCTTCGGGATCCAGGACGAGGACGTCGGTGACGAGGCTGGGCGCGGCCCGGCCGTCCGCCAGTTCGGCGGGCAACAGCCGCCCGACGTGCTGTGACTTGAGCCACAGTGCCTGCTCGCGCTCGCCCGCGGCCGAACGATCGAGCCGGGCCGCTTCGACGGCCTCGAGCAGGCGTTCGTCCGGCGGGTCCCCCAGCGCGAGCAGGGGCTCATAGACGCGGAGATAAGCCGCGAACGGACGTGGCACACGAGCATCGTGGCACGCGGACCTGCGACGATCGCCACCGACCGGCCGGTAACCGGCGTTCGGTGAACACTGTCGCCACCGGCACACCGTGCCACGTCGCATCCAACCCCCCAGACACGGTACGGTGTCAGCAGGAAATAATTGTCGAGACGATGCGGGGCCGCCGATTCCCCCGGCCGCCCCGCCCCTGTGCGAGGGGGTCGAGCCATGGGGCGCGGCCGGGCTAAGGCCAAGCAGACGAAGGTGGCGCGCGAGCTCAAGTACAGCTCGCACGAAACCGACTTCGATGCTTTGCAGCGCGAGCTGTCCAGTAGTTCCTCTGATTACGGGCACGAGGACGACAAGCGGGACGACGACGACCCGTACGACGGGTACGACGAATACCGCCGCTGAGCAGGCGTGACACGCGAGGGTGGGACGGATTGAACTCCGTGGTCCACCCTCGCGTGTCGCGTGCTGCCCAAAATACGAGGAGGGTTCCGTGTCGGACGTAACGCGGGTAGGTGTCATCGGAGCCGGGCTCATGGGCTCGGGTATCGCCGAGGTGCACGCACGTGCCGGTCTGGACGTGATCATCACCGAGGTGAACCAGCCGGCGCTGGACTCCGGGCGAGCGCGGATCGAGAAGTCGCTGCAACGCGGCGTCAAGAACGGGAAGCTCTCGCAGGAAGACGCCGACGCCGCGCTCGGACGGCTCCGCTTCACCACCGAGATCGGCGAGTTCGCCGACCGCGACCTCGTCATCGAGGCCATCCTGGAACAGGAGCAGGCCAAGGTCGAGGTGTTCCGGTCGCTGGACAAGATCGTCGAGCGTGAGGACGCGGTGTTCGCGTCCAACACCTCGTCGATCCCGATCATGAAGCTCGGGATGGCGACCGACCGCCCGCAGCAGGTGGTCGGCATCCACTTCTTCAACCCCGTCCCCGTGCTGCCGCTCGTCGAGCTGGTTCCTTCGCTGCTGACCAGCGAAGACACCGCCCGCCGCGCGGAGGAGCACGCGACGACGGCGTTGAGCAAGACGGTGATCCGGTCGCAGGACCGCGCCGGTTTCATCGTGAACTCGCTGCTCGTGCCGTATCTGCTTTCGGCGATCCGGATGATCGAGTCGGGCTTCGCGTCGGCGGAGGACATCGACCGCGGAATGGAGCTGGGCACCGCGCACCCGATGGGCCCGCTGCGGCTGTCGGACCTGATCGGCCTGGACACCATCAAGGCGATCGCGGACTCGATGTACGCCGAGTTCAAGGAGCCGCTGTACTCCTCGCCGCCGCTGCTGCTGCGCATGGTCGACGCCGGCCTGCTCGGCAAGAAGACCGGCCGCGGGTTCTACAGCTACTCCTGACCCGACCTGAGCGCTGCGGCCGACCGGCACAGGCCGCAGCGCTCCAAGGCGTCGAGGACATCGGCGACGCTCGTCGGAGCGCGGCGCGAGGCCACGATCTGCCGCACCGCGTCCAGGACCACGCGTTCGCAGAGTTCGATCCGTTCAAGGACGAAGTCGTCGGCGCCCTGGGCTTCGATGTTCCATTGGCCGAGTATCCGCTCCGGGAAGTCCCGCAGGTTCTCGGTCACTATGACGCGTGCCCGCGCCTTGATGGCCGCGGCGAGCACGTGCCGGTCGTCCGGGTCGGGTAGATCGAGCGCTGTCACGAGTGGTTCGTAGCCCGTGACCAGGCAATCACGGACCGAGGCGTTCATCAGGTTCCGTGTCCTGTCGAGCTTGCGGGGGTCGAGGTCAGGCCGGTTCTCCTTGAGGTTCCGGAAGACCTCGTCGAGGATTTCGTCCGTCCACTTGGCCTGGACGAAGCCGCTCTGCGCGATCCGGATGAGGAGATCACGCAGAACATTGGGATACAGCACGTTGGCGTCGAAGAGGACCACGAAGGCCACTTGCTAGGTCAGCCCCATCTCCTGATTCAGGGCGGAAAGCTCGTCCGCGGCCTCGCGGCGCCGTTGGTCGTCTTCACGCAGGTAGTCGTGGAGGGAACTGGCCTTCACCCGCCGATGCTTACCGACCGCGCGGTACTCGATCCGACCCGCTTCGAGCAGTCCGATGAGGAAGGGCCGGGACACGTTGAGCAGGTCAGCGGCCTGCTGCGTGGTCAACTCGGCGTGCGACGGGACGATGGACACGCTCTCGCCCGCCGCCACCAACGCCAGCACCCGCGCCATCAGATCGACGACTCCACGAGGAACGACCAGGGACTCTTCGTGCTCGTCGACGACCACGCGCACGGTGTCCCGCTCATGAGGTTTGGCCAGATAGGCCTTGACATGCGGAAGCGCTTCGAGCGCCACGTCGATGTCGTGACGTCCCGGGACGATCTGGTCAATGGTCAGCGCAGTCATCACTGCTCCCGTGTTCAGCGTGGTCCCAGTATCAGCTCTCACCGAATTATTCGCAACAAACGCAATAAACGCAACTCGATGGTGCGTTCAGCTTGCGGAGCGGCACACCTAGACTTGGGCCCGTGGGACAGGGACAGCTGCGCGTGGGTCTGGTCGGGGCGGGTCCGTGGGCGAAGACGGTGCACGCACCGGGTCTCGCCGATCACCCCGGAACCACGTTGAGCACGGTCTGGACCAGGCGTCCCGAAGCCGCGAAAGAGCTGGCCGACGCGCACGGCGCCCAGGCCGTCGACAGCTTCGAGGAACTGCTCGACCAGGTGGACGCGGTCGCGTTCGCCGTGCCGCCCGCCGTCCAGGCGGAGCTGGCGGTCAAGGCGGCCGAAGCGGGCAAGCATCTCATCCTGGAGAAGCCGATCGCCGCGGATCTCGACGGCGCGCGGCGGCTCGCGGACGCGGTCGACGCCGCGGGGGTGGCCGCGCTCGTGGTCCTGACCTTGCGTTTTTCGCCGATGACCCGCGAGTGGCTCGACGGCATCAAGGCGACGGGCGGCTGGCGCGGCGGCGGGGCGCGCTGGCTTTCGGGTGCGCTGCTCGGCGGCCAGTACCAGTCTTCGGCGTGGCGGCACGACTCCGGCGCGCTCGCCGACATCGGCCCGCACGCCTTCGATCTGCTGGACGCGGCGCTCGGCGAGATCACCGAGGTGCTCGCCGCCGACCGCACCGATGACGATCTGTGGCAGTTCCTGTTCGCCCACGCGGGTGGCGCGACCAGTACGGCGACCCTGTCGCTGCGGCTGCCGATCCAGCCGACGGTCGTCGAAGTGGTCGTCTACGGCGAGCACGGCTATCGCACTCTGGGGCGGAAACCGGGGTCGGCCGGAGAGTCGTACACCGCGCTCCTGGACGATTTCGCCGCGATGGCGGCGAGCGGGACGACGTCCCACCCGTGTGACGTGCGCCGGGGGCTGCACCTCCAGAAACTGCTCGAACGCGCGCGCGAGCTCGCCGGACACGGCAAGTAGTACACAGGTCACCCACAAGGCTTTTCCTTGTGCGATAACGCCTTCTTCCGGTTACTTCACGGCCATCCACAGGTTTGTCCACAGGTTCCTTTGTGGACGGTCACAAGCATGGGAAACCCTTTTCCGCTACCGGAGAAGATCACCTCTTAGTGCGCTCGCTCCGTCATGCCGAGTCGATCTTGTGATGCGAAGGTGATCTTGGGCGCTCCGGAAAGGAAGGCCATGGGTGAGCTGCTCCGCGCTTTCGGCGCGATGATCCCGTTGGCGATCACCGCGTTCCCATACGCACTGCTCGGGTGGCCGCTGCTCGCGGCGCACCGGCGCCGAAGACAAGCCGACCGCTTCATCGCGTCGGCGACGGCCGCCGTGGACATGACGCTCGCGTTGACCTGCTTCCTGGTGTTGTGCCTGGTCACGATGCCGGTGACCGGCGCACAAGGCAGCAGGCTGAACCTCGAACCCGGCACCGACCTGCGTCTCGCGCTGAGCGACGGCGCCAATCTCTGGCAAGCGCTGGGCAACTTCCTCATGTTGAGCCCGCTCGGCGCCCTGCTCCCGTTGCGGTCCCGCCGTCTGCGGTCGCTGGGCCGGATCGCGCTCGGCGCACTGACCGTCTCCGTGCTGGTGGAAGGGACGCAATATCTGATCCAAGCCGGCCGGGTGACCTCCGCCGACGACGTCCTGCTGAACACACTGGGCGCGATCACGGGCGCCGTACTGAGCAAACGGCTCTGGCACCGCCTGGACGTCCGGCCGCCGGTGAAGATCCCGGCGCAGGTCCGGCGGGTGTGCGACGCTCCCGTCCGGATGCGGGTCCCGAGGTCGGTGTGGGACGAGCGGTATTCGAGCATCGCGCATCCGCAGCGGCGGTAAATCGCTTGACCGTCGTGCGAGGGTAGGCGCGAAAGCCCTTCCTGACAGAGAAGAGGGATGCCTCATGCCTGACGCCTTCAGCGGCGTCGGCACGAGCTAGCCGGCGCCCATGCCAGCCCCATCACGCACGCGGGTCTTCCCGTGCGTCTCTTTCTCTTGCCTGAAAGGCTTTCCACCAGTGCGTTCAGAGACCATTCGTGCTCTCCAGTCCTACATCCGCACCACCGCGGCGAAGTTCCGCGAAACCGAGCGGATCGGGCCGTTCCTGGCCACGTACTACCTCGAGGCCACCAGCCCGTTCCTCAATTACGCGATCCCCGACGACGGCGCCGTCCCCACTCACGACGACGTCGCCGAGCTCACCGAGGCGTTCCGCGAGCGCGGGCTCATGCCGCGTCTGGAGTTCCTGACCGAAGCCGTGCCGGCGGCCGAAGCCGTGCTCGTCGAATGCGGGTACACGCTGGAGCGGCGGGTCCCGTTGATGATCTGCACGCCGGAGCAGGTCGTCGAGCAGCCGGGACCGGCCGGGATCAGCCTGATCACCCCGAAAACCGCCGACGAGCTCCGGAAGATGATCCGGGCGCAGAACCTGGCGTTCGGGGAGACCGATCCCGATCAGCACCTCGACCCGTCGCCGGATCAGCTGAGCGGCGAGACCATGTCGGTGATGGCCGTCGACGAAAACGGCGACGTCGTCGGCGGCGGGGTCGCGACCGCGATCCTCGACGGCGCGACCGAGGTCGCGGGCATCGGGGTGATCGAGGAGTACCGGAGCCGCGGGATCGCCGCGGCGATGACGGAGTATCTGACGCGGGAAGCACACGCCCGCGGCGGCCGGTCGGTGTTCTTGACGCCGGGCGCCGGGCAGGCGGAACGCGTCTACGGCCGGGTCGGTTTCGAGACCGCGGCCGAATGCGTGCACCTGTCAGTCCCGGTCAGCGGAGCTGGAGTTCACCACGACGAAGAACCACACGCGTGAACCCGTCGATCGCGGTCGCGGGTTCACCACTGGCGACTCAGTCGTCTGAGTAGCCACCGCGGCGTGACTTCTTGACGTCGCCGCGGCGCTTCTTCGAGGCCAGGCGGCGTTCCTTCGAACCTCGTGAAGGTTTGGTGGGACGCCGCTTGGCGGCCGGCGGCGCCGACGCGTCCAGCAGCAACATCACCAGCCGCGCTCGTGCGGCTTCCCGGTTCATCAGCTGTGACCGGTGTTCGGACGCGGCGATCGTGACGACGCCGTCGACCAGCCGCGACGAAAGCCGGTCCAGCATCCGGGCCCGGAGATGCTCCGGGACGTAAGCCGAACCGGCCACGTCGAAGGAGAGTTCGACCCGCGAGTCCGTGGTGTTCACGCCCTGCCCACCCGGACCCGACGACCGGGAGAACCGTTCGCTCAAGTCGGCACCCGGGATCACGAACCGGGTGCCGATCACCACGTCATCAGCCACGGAACCAGTGTGACACCCGGGCCCAAACCGTTAATTCAGAAGCGGGGGTGGTCACCGGAGAGCACGGCGCGCGGGCCGTCCGGGTCTTCCGCGGGCTGCACGTCGCCGAGGATCCACGCCGGCACGTGCCGGGCGGTCAGCATCGCGAGCGCGCGGTCGACGTCGTCGGGGCCGACGATCGCGACCATGCCGACGCCCATGTTGAACGTCTTCTCCAGTTCGGCGCGCTCGACCTTGCCGCGGTGGCCGACCAGCGCGAACACCGGCGCCGGGGTCCAGGTGCCGCGTTCGAGCCGGGCGACCAGGCCGCGCGGCATGACGCGGGCGAGGTTCTGCTCCAGCCCGCCGCCGGTGACGTGCGCGAACGTGCGGACGTCGGCCTCGGCCACCAGCGCGAGGCAGTCCTTCGCGTAGATCCTGGTCGGCTCCAGCATCTCCTCGCCCAGCGAGCGGCCGAACTCCTCGACGTGCCCGTCGAGCGGCATGCGCGCGATGTCCAGCAGCACGTGCCGGGCGAGCGAGTAGCCGTTGGAGTGCAGACCGGAGGAACCGAGCGCGAGGACGACGTCGCCGGGGCGGACCCGCTCCGGGCCGAGCACCTTCGACGCCTCGACGACGCCGATGCCGGTGCCCGAGAGGTCGTAGTCGTGCTCGCCCATCAGGCCGGGGTGCTCCGCGGTCTCGCCGCCGAGCAACGCGCAACCCGCCTGGACACAGCCTTCGGCGATGCCGCCGACCAGCGCCGCGATCTTCTCCGGCACGACCTTGCCGACGGCGATGTAGTCCTGCATGAACAGCGGCTCGGCACCGGTGACGACCAGGTCGTCGACGACCATCGCGACCAGGTCGATGCCGACGGTGTCGTGCTTGTCGAGCGCCTGCGCGACGGCGATCTTGGTGCCGACCCCGTCCGTCGACGAGGCCAGCACCGGCTCTTTCCACCTGTCCAGCTTCAGGGAGAACAGCCCGGCGAAACCGCCGACCCCACCCATCACCTCGGGCCTCGTGGCCCTCTCGGCGTGTGGTTTGAGCAGCTCGACGGCTTTGTCACCGGCGTCGATGCTGACGCCGGCGGCGGCGTACGTGGCGCTCGTGGACTCGCTCACGAAAGCGGACTCCAACTCTGGAAGAAGAGGCTAGGGACGCCGGATGGCGTCTTCAGCACCGTACCCGGCAGGGCTGACGGGCTTCGCCGCGCCATTGACCGAGTCCAGGCTTTCCAGCAGGTGCTTCCCGATCATCGCGTCCTCGGGGAGCGCGATCGGGTACTCGCCGGAGAAGCACGCGGTGCACAACCGCGACTTCGGCTGTTCCGAAGCCGCGACCAGCCCGTCCAGTGAGACGTAGCCCAAAGTGTCCGCGCCGATGGAGCGGCGGATGCCGTCGAGGTCGACGCCGTTGGCCACCAGTTCGGCGCGGGAGGCGAAGTCGATCCCGTAGAAACACGGCCAGCGGACGGGCGGCGAGGCGATCCGGACGTGCACCTCCAGCGCGCCCGCCTCCCGCAGCATGCGGACCAGCGCGCGCTGGGTGTTGCCGCGGACGATGGAGTCGTCGACCACGACGAGCCGTTTGCCGCGGATGACGTCGCGCAGCGGGTTCAGCTTCAGCCGGATGCCCAGCTGGCGGATGGTCTGCGACGGCTGGATGAAGGTGCGGCCGACGTAGGCGTTCTTCACCAGGCCGGTGCCGTAGGGGATGCCGGAGCCCTGCGCGTAACCGATGGCGGCCGGGGTGCCGGATTCGGGCACCGGCATGACCAGGTCGGCGTCGGCCGGATGCTCGGCGGCGAGTTTGCGGCCGATCTCGACGCGGGTGGCGTGCACGCTGCGGCCGGCGATCGAGGTGTCGGGGCGCGCGAGGTAGACGTACTCGAAGACACAGCCCTTGGGTTCGGGGTTCGCGAACCGCGAGGAGCGCAGGCCCTCGGCGTCGATCGCGATGAGCTCACCGGGCTCGACCTCGCGGACGAACGACGCGCCGCAGATGTCCAGCGCGGCCGTCTCGCTCGCGACCACCCAGCCACGTTCGAGCCTGCCGAGCACCAGCGGGTGCACTCCGTGCGGGTCGCGCGCGGCGTACAAGGTGGACTCGTCGGCGAAGACCAGGCAGAACGCGCCCTTGAGGGTGGGCAGCAGTTCCAGCGCGGCGGCCTCGATGCCCTTGTCGGCGGCGTTGGCCGCGAGCAGCCCGCACACCAGGTCGGAGTCGCTGGAGGAACCTGTCAGTCCCGCGTGCGGCTTGAGGCCGGCTTCGACCGTGCGATCGCGCAGCTCGGCGGTGTTGACGAGGTTCCCGTTGTGCGCGAAGGACAGCCCGCTGCCGGTGGCGGTGGTGCGGAAGATCGGCTGCGCGTTCTCCCAGATGGTCGCGCCGGTGGTCGAGTAGCGGCAGTGCCCGACGGCGATATGTCCTTGCAGCGACTGCAGGACCTGCTCGTCGAACACCTGGCTGACCAGGCCGAGATCCTTGAAGACGACGATCTGCGAGCCGTCGGAGACCGAGATGCCGGCCGCTTCCTGGCCACGGTGCTGAAGTGCGTAGAGCCCGTAGTAGGTCAGCTTCGCGACCTCTTCTCCGGGCGCCCAGACACCGAAGACACCGCATTCCTCGCGGGGTTCCGGATCGGGCTGGTCGGTCACGGGCTGTCCGGCGAGGGACGGGTCGGAAACCACCGAGGTGCTCCCAGGGAGAAAGAGGGCAGGCCGCCACCAGTGTAAACGGTGAGCCGGAGATCAACGCGCCGCGCGACGTGGCACTGGACACGCTTCAAGCAGGGGTGTCTTAGTGACCGTGAGTGACGGGCAGGTGTCAAGGCCCGGCACTCACGACCCCCGACCAGCCGACCGCTCCCCCTCGACAGAGGCGGTCGACTGTGCTTAGGAGGTGACTAGCTGGCGGCGAGCCACTTGGACGTGCCGCCGCGGCCGGGGACCCAGCAGCCCTTGGACGCGGTCTCCGGGAGGTGAAGCGAGCCGGGGATCCGCTCGTCCGGGAGCGCGAGCAGTTCCGTCAGCACCGTCACGGCGTCACCGGTGAACCGCCACAGCCAGACATCGGGTTCGAGGATGTCTTCCTCGGTACCCGGCAGGCGGGTCGCGACGACGTCGTCCTCGGCGTTGAGCCGGACCACGTCGACCACGTTGTCGTGGACCCGCACGCCGACCACGGCCAGGACCTCGCCGTTCGCGTCGCACGGGTGCACGAACTGGTATCCGCGGTGGATCAGTTCCTGCAGGCCGCTTTCGATATCGGTGATTTCCGCGGTGATGGTGTCACCCGAGAACGTCATCGAATTCGCCGTCCTTGGCACCAGCGAGGAACGCCGCCATCTCGGCCTGCGTGTAGATCAGGGCCGGCCCGGTCGGGAAGCGCGAGTTGCGCATCGCGATCTCGCCGGACGCGAGCGGTGCGACCTCGACGCAGTTGCCGATCGCGTTGCTGTAGCTAGCTTTGCGCCATTGCGCACCGGTAAGACGATCGGCCGGGATGCCGTTGTCGAACTGTTCAGCCATGGTCCCCACCTTCCCCGACGAGTACTTCGGGCGATGCATCTGCATGTGCATTTGCCTGTGATCCCAAAGTTAGCACGTGTGACTGCAACGGTAAATGCACGTGCAGAAGTTTCTGCAGAATTCGCGTGCAGTGATGACTTTGGTCCTCTTTCGTACCACCAAAGCGTGATCGCCACAGCCACCATCGAGTGACCAACTACTGTTCGTGGTCGTATTTTCGGGCGCACACAAGAAAACCCCGGCCGTCACCAGGACGGCGGGTAACCCCACAACGGTGAGTGACTCAGATTTCCGCGCGGCGCTTCATCAGCATCTGGCGGCTGCGGTCCGGCGTCTCCGCGTCGACCGCGAGCATGTCCAGCGCCCGGCTGTACCGCTCGATCTCGTCGCGCTTGTCGATGTAGTGCGCGCCGGTCAGGTACTCGGTGTAGGCGATGTTCGGCAATTCCTCTTCCGCGAACCTGAGCAGCGAGAACGCGCTGTCGGCGGAGTATCCGCTCCGGTCGAACGGGAGGATCTGCACCGAGATGTTCGGCTGCTGGATCATGTCCAGCAGGTAATCGATCTGGCCCTTGAGGATCTCGCGGTCGCCGATCGGCCGGTGGAGCACCGACTCGTCGAGCACCAGCCACAACCGCGGCGCGTCCGGCCTCGACAGCATCTTCTGCCGCCGCATCCGCAGCGCGACCCGGCGGTCGATCTGCTCGTTGACCATGTCCTTGCGGCCGTGACTCATGATCGCCCGCGCGTAGTCCTCGGTCTGCAGCAGGCCCGTGACGTACAGCGGCTCCCAGACCTGGATCCGGGCCGCGGCCTCTTCGAGCCCGACGAGGTCGTTGAACCAGCTCGGCATCAGGTCGCCGTAGCGGCGCCACCAACCCGGCTCGTTCGATTCCTTGACCATGTCGAGGAACTGTTGCCGCTCACCGGGATCGGTCATCCCGTACATGGTCAGCAGATCGGCGACGTCGCGTTCCTTGAACCCCACGCGGCCGAGTTCGAGACGGCTGATCTTCGACTCGGAGCCGCGGATGCTGTAGCCGGCCTCCTGGCGCGTGATGCCCGCGTCCTCGCGCATCCGCCGGAGCTGCGAACCCAGGATCATCCGCCGCGCGGTGGGACCCAGGGACTGCTCACCGCCGGACGGGGTGACCGCGTTCATCGACCGGGGACCTTTCGTACGACAACACTCACCAGGGGAACTAGCCGATTACTGAAAGTACACGTTTGGGCCTCGACACGACAGGCATGGCTCGGTTTACCCGCCGCGAACGTGGTTCTACTCTACGTAGAGCCCGAGACTTCCGACACAGTTTTGTGAGGTTCAAGATGCCCGACGCCCCGACGCGGACGGAACGAGTGCCAGTGGGTGTCGACCCGACCCGGGCCAGCATCGCCCGGGTGTACGACGCCTTCCTCCTCGGCAAGGACAACTACGAGATCGACCGGGAGGTGCTGCGCAAGGTCCAGCAGGCCGCCCCGGAGGCGCAGGACCTGGCCACCGAGAACCGCGGTTTCCTGATCCGCGCGTGCCGGTTCCTCGCCAGCCAGACGGGCATCACGCAGTTCCTCGACCTGGGATCCGGCCTGCCGACGGCCGAGAACACGCACCAGGTCGTGCAGCGGATCAACCCGGAGATCAAGGTCGTCTACGTCGACAACGACCCGGTCGTCCTCGCCCACGGGCGCGCGCTGCTCGAGGAGAACGAGAACACCCACTTCGTCTCGGACGACATCTTCGAGCCGGAGCGGATCCTGGAGAACCCGGACATCGTCCGGCACATCGACTTCACGCAGCCGATCGCGTTGCTGCAGCTCGGGACGCTGCACCACTACAACGGGCCGCACGAGCAGCCCGCCAAGATCATGAAGAAGTACATCGACGCGTTGCCCTCGGGTTCGTACGTGGCGATCTCGCACTTCTCCGACCCGCAGGATGAGCTGTCCGAGGTCGCCCGCAAGATGGAGGACTTCTTCATCCACAGCCCGATGGGCTCGGGCACCTTCCGCACCAAGGCCGAGATCGAGGAGCTGTTCCACGACCTCGAGATGGTCGAACCCGGCGTCAAGCTGTGCGCCGACTGGTGGCCGGACGGCCCGCGGATCAAGGAGCTGAACACCGCTCAGCGGACCATCTCCGGCGGGATCGGCCGCAAGGCTTAGGACCGCACCTGTGTCATGAAGGGTCCCCATGGGACGAATTGCGTCCCATGGGGACCCTTCATGACATCCGGAAGCGGGGTCAGAGGCGGACCAAGGGCAGCCAGCGGGCCAGGTCGGCCCTGCTCCCCGAGGCGGCGACCCGCCCCGACTCGACGGCGTCGGCCCAGCCGAGCAGCCCGGTCGCCAGTTCCAGCCACGTGCGCGGATCCGTTTCGACGACGTTCGGCGGCGTCCCGCGCGTATGGCTCAATCCTTCGACACACTGCACAGCCGCGAACGGCGGCACCCGCACTTCGACACTCTTCCCCGGCGCGTCCGAGGCCAGCGTCCGCAGGCTCAGCCGCACCGCCGCGGCCAGCTCGGGCCGGGCCGGATCCGGACCGGATCCGCTCAACCAGGGGGAAATCGCCGTGATCGCGGCACGTAACTCAGCGGGGTCGACCGAACGCGAAGAGGCCATGGGAGAACAGTAGAGTGAGCTCGAACAAACCTTCAGGCACCCGGAACGTGGGGATGGCGATGGCGCAGCGGGACGAGGCGGATCGGTTGGCGTCGAGCCCGGCGGGCAAGCGGAAACCGGGCAAGCCGAAGATCACCGAAGAGATGCGCGCCAACGCCAAGGCCAACCCCAACAGCTGGCTTTATGTCATCGACGAGGCCTTCGACCCCGACGGCCCGGTGCCGTCCTGGGCGGTCGTCGGCGCGTATCCGGTGAACGGCGGCGGCGAGATCGTCGAGGACTTCCACCCCAACGACCGCTACCGGCCCTCGCCCAAGGCGCTCGGCTTCCCGGAGCCGCGCAACGAACTCGAGCAGCTGCTCCAGCTGGTGCGCACGAACCACCGCCCGGCCGCCGACCTGCCGCGTGTCTTCCTCGACTCGACGCTGTTCGTCTACGCCCTTTCCCCGGTCCAGCGCACGGTGATCGGCTTCCACAACGTCGACGGCCAGGTGCTGGTGCCGGCGTATACGGCCAAGACGCTGGTCCCGCGCGAATGGCCGCACGCCCGCGCGGTGCTGGGCCGGGACATGGTCCCGCTGCTCGCCGGGCACCCCGTGACGCTCAATCCCCACGATCGGCTCACCGCGATCATCCCCTCGGAGCACCTCGACAAAGCCCTTTCGGACGAGCGCCGTTAGGGCTCGATTAACCCACTCGGCCCAATTTATTCGCCCGGAAAGCAACACTTTCGGGTGATGTTCGAGTCGCTGATTCCCTTTTTCCGAGGGATCGTGACGACGTGATGAGTCGCAGAGTGTGTTCAAAAGGCTGGGGGGCCGTCCTCGCGGCGGGGGTTCTGCTGCTCGTGCAGACCCCCGCCGTCGCACGCGAAGGCGGGCCCAGATACGACGGGGCCGAGGAGCATTACGCCGGTTCGCAGATCGCGCTGAACGAAGGCGTCGGCGTGTCGGTGGGGCCGTTGTACGGCGGCGAAGCGCAGACACTCGGCCACGACGTCAGTGGTCACCAAGGCGACGTCGACTGGCCCGCCGCGTCCAGGACGGGCGCGAAGTTCGTCTACGTGAAGGCGACCGAGGGCACCGGCTTCGTCAATCCCCGGTTCGCCCAGCAGTACAACGGTTCCTACGGCGTCGGCATGATCCGCGGCGCGTACCACTTCGCGCGCCCCGACGTCTCGGACGGCGCCGCGCAGGCGAACTACTTCGTCGACCACGGCGGCGGCTGGTCCAAGGACGGCAAGACGCTGCCGGGCGCGCTCGACGCCGAGTACAACCCTTACGGCGAAACCTGTTACGGCAAGAATCCCGCGCAGATGGTGGCGTGGATGGCGTCGTTCGCCGGGACCTATCTGCGGCGGACCGGACGGCATCCGGCGATCTACACGTCGACGAGCTGGTGGAAGCGCTGCACCGGCAACAGCGACGCGTTCTGGCAGAACCCGCTGTGGATCGCGCGCTACAACACGGAGATCGGGGAGCTGCCCGCGAGCTGGAAGACCCACACCATCTGGCAGTTCTCGAACAAGGGCAGCCTGCCCGGCGATCAGAACTGGTTCAACGGCACGCAGGATCGCGTGCACGCGTTGTCGATCGGCTGACCCCTCGCCCGAGTGGGGTTACAAGATCACAGAACACCGTCAACATGGAAATGAAAATCACCCACGTGTAGTACCAATTTCACGGAAGTTAGTGACAAACCCGGCACCCGTCGTCAACAATCGTGCCCGGACGGCTACCACCTGCAAGTTAGCCGTCCTCAGCGAGGGTTATCCGTGAAGGGATTGTCGTATGCGCACTTCCCGAAGAATCGCCATCGCCGTCGGCTCCGCGCTGCTCCTGCTCAGCAGCACGGTCCAGGCGTCGGCCACCCCGTCCCCCGAGGTCATGTCGATCGAACAGGACCTTCAGCAGAACGACCACACGATCGGATCGCAGATCCGGCGCGTGGAAGGGGACACCTCCACCCCCGAGTCCAAGGAGAAGGCGGCCCGGCCGCAGCCTGAGGCCGGGGTGCTCGCGACGGTCGCGGGCATGGACGTCGCCAGCTACCAGGGCAATGTCGACTGGGCCAGCTGGTGGGGCCAGGGCAAGCGCTTCGTGTGGACGAAGGCGACCGAAGGCACGAGCTACAAGAACCCGTACTTCGCGCAGCAGTACAACGGTTCGTACAACCAGGGCTTCATCCGCGGCGCCTACCACTTCGCACTGCCCAACGTCTCGAGCGGCGCGGCGCAGGCGGACTTCTTCGTCAACAACGGCGGCGGCTGGTCCAAGGACGGCAAGACCCTGCCGGGCGCGCTGGACATGGAATACAACCCGTACGGCGCCACCTGCTACGGCCTGAGCCAGTCGGCGATGGGGGCCTGGATCCGGGCGTTCCACGACCGCTACCAGCAGCGCACCGGCCGCTGGCCCGTCATCTACACCTCGACGAACTGGTGGAGCACCTGCGTCGGCTCGTCGCAGAACTTCGGTGGAACGGTCCCGCTGTGGATCGCGCGGTACGCGTCGTCCGTGGGCGCGCTGCCCTACGGCTGGGGCTTCTACACCGTGTGGCAGTACACCTCCAGCCCGCTCGACCAGAACACCTTCAACGGCGCTTACGACCGCTTGCAGGCACTGGCCAACGGCTGAGCTGCGCATTTCGTGAAGAAGCGGCTCCCGGCCTCGGCCGGGAGCCGCTTTCGCGTGCTGCTTTCAACGCGGGGTACCTTCCGGAGCAGAATGCCACTGAAACCCCTGGCACGGGCGGATCCGGAACCAGCGCTGACCGCCGGTCGTCTGATCTGAAGCCTCAGGCCCCAGTACGGAAGGCGAGACCGATGACCTACCCACCCCAGCCAGGCCAGCCCTACGGCCAGGACCCCCAGGGACAGCAGCCCGGTGGCTGGGACCAGACCCAGCAATACGGTCAGCCTCAGCAGTACGGACAGCAGCCCCAGCAGGGCTGGGACCAGACCCAGCAGTATCAGCAGCAGCCGCAACAGCAGGGTTGGGACCAGACCCAGCAATACCCGCAGCAGCCGCAGCAAGGCTGGGACCCCAACGCGCAGCAGCAGGGCTGGGACCCGAACAACCCGAGCTACCCGCAGGGTTTCGGCGGCCCGCCCGCGCCGCCGAAGAAGAGCAAGACCGGCCTGATCATCGGGATCGTGATCGGTCTCGTGGTGCTGATCGCCTTCGGTGTCACCGGTTTCGTCGCGCCGGGCTTCCTGCTCGGCAAGGACGAAGGCAACAACACGGCCGCGCCGCCGCCCTCGTCGTCGCCCGAGCAGGCGCCGACCTCCGCGCCGAAGAGCAGCCCGAAGTCGAGCGCGCCCAAGAGCAGCCCGAGGAGCACCGAAAGCGGTGGCAGCACGGGCTCCGAAGGCAACCCGCAGGGTGTCCAGAACCTCAAGGACTTCATGGCGAAGGTGAGCGCGGGCGACAAGGCCGGCGCGCTGTCGCTGGTCTGCGCGGACATGAAGGCGACCATGGGCGACTCGATCGACATCATGGCCCCGGCGCCGGCGCAGCTGGAGATCACCTCGACCGCCGGCATCGGCGACGGGTTCGTCACCGGCGACATCGAGGGCACGGTCAAGGGCAAGAAGGTCAGCGGGTCGGGGATCTCCAAGGACGACAACCCGGACAAGTCCTTCTGCGTCCGCAACTTCTTCGTATTCTGAGCGAATGAAGCGGTTGCTCCGGTCCCCGACGTTCCGCTCCCCGTTGCTCTGGACGTTCTTCGTCTCGCTCCTGCTGTTGCTGGCCGTCGGCGGCTGGTTGCTGACCGATCCGGCGACCAGCCGCAGCGAGGCGTTGAAGACCGGCGGCATCGCCGGGGGTGCCATCGTCGCGCTGTACGCGTTGTGGCTCAACGACAGGCGCCGCCGGGTCGAGGAGCGGCGGCAGGAGGTCGAGCGGCAGCGGCAGGAACTCGAGCTGCGGCGGGCCGACCAGGACCGGGACCGGATCTCGGACGAACGGTTCGCGAAGGCCGTCGAACTGCTCGGGCACGACGCCGACCAGGTGCGGGTGGGGGCCCTGCACGCGCTGGCGGGGCTGGCCAGGGGGCGGGCGGTCTACCGGCAGACCGTGCTGGACATCCTGTGTTCGTACCTGCGGCGGCCGTTCGAGCATCCGCGGTACGACGAAACCGCGAAACCGCCCAGGGACGACTCGTCGGAGAAGGCGACCGCGGAGCAGGACCAAGAACTCCAGGTGCGGCAGACCGCGCAGCGGCTCATCGGGGAACTGCTCCCGGCCGCGGATTTCGAGGGAACCCCCGCGTACGACCTCGATCTGACCGGGGCGGTGCTGGAGTATTTCGACCTTTCGGAGCGGAAGGTCGGCAAACTGCTGCTCCGGTACGCCGGTCTGTACAGCAGCACCAACCTGTCCGGCTGCGTGTTCCGCGGCCCGGTGTACCTGACCGGCGCGGGAGCGGGCAAGAAGAAACGGATCGGCTTCTTCCGGTGCGAGGACGCGAAGTTCGAGCAGCGCGCGTGGTTCAGCGGGGTGCGATTCTCCGAAGACGCCGAGTTCCGCGGCACGACGTTCGCGGGCGAGACCTCCTTCAAGGACAGCGTCTTCGCGAAGAACGCCGTGTTCGCCGGCGCGAAATTCGGGAAGACGCTGGATCTGCATCGCGCGCGGTTCGAGAGCTTCGCGGATCTGGGTTTCGGTGAACCGCCCGGCACGGTGTCGCTGTACAACACGGTGGTCGAGCCGTCGAGGGATCACGAGCTCCCGGCGGGCTGGTCCGTCGAAACCCTGCCCGACGGCCGGGCCCGGCTCGTGATGAAGGACTGATGAGACGACTGCTCAGGTCACCGCTGTTGTGGACGTTGCTGTCCTCGGTCGCGGTACTCGTCGGGGTCACCGCCTGGCTGCTCACGGATCGCGCGACGAGCCGCGGTGACGCGCTCAAGACCGGCGCTCTGGCGGGCGGCGCGATCGCCGCGCTCTACGGGCTCTGGCTCAACGACCGGCGGCGGCGCACCGAGGAGGACCGGCACGAGATCGAACGCAGCCGGATCTCCGACGAGCGCTTCGCCAAATCGATCGAACTGCTGGGCAACGACGCCGACCAGGTCCGGGTCGGGGCGATGCATTCGCTCGCCGGGCTGGCCAGGACGCGTCCGGAGTACCGGCAAACGGTGCTCGACGTGTTGTGCGCCTACCTGCGGCGGCCGTTCGAGCATCCGAAGTTCGACCCGGACGCGGACTATTGGGGCGACGGCGAACGCAAGGCCGCCGCGGAACGCGAACGGCTGGTCCGGCGTGCGGCCGAACGGCTGATCCGCGACATCCTGCCGCACAGCGGGACCACCGGGCCGACGTTCTCGCTCAACCTCAGCGACGCCCGGCTCGACAAGCTGGGGCTGCTCGGCAGGCGGGTCGGGTGGTTCGGCGCGGATCGCTGCGAGGTGCTGACGTATCTCGACCTCACCGACACCCAGCTGTCGGGGAAGTTCCTGCTGGAGAACGTGACGATCCACGGCGAGTTCGTGCTCACGAGGGCGAGCTTCGAACGGAAGGTGTCGCTGGACAACACGGTCGTCGAGACCGCTGTCGACTTCAGCGTCGCGACGTTCGCGGAGCCGCCGTCACTGGAGGGCGCGAAGTTCGCGGCGGGTTCGACGTTGCCGGTCGCGAGTGGCGATTCGGGCTAGAGCCGACCGTGTCTCAGGTACCTGCTGGGTTCCGGCTGTGGCGGAGCGCGGGTCCGGTCCGTGAAGGCCCCCTTCCCTCGGCTCAGCCGAGGAAACTCGACCTTCACGGCGGCTCAAGTACATGATGGCCCCCTTCCTTGCGCT
>NZ_JBHXJK010000094.1:20468-34804 GCF_042723255.1 Amycolatopsis thailandensis | reverse complement strand
CTCTCTCCCAAGGGCATTTCGTCCTCTGTATGCGGTAGTTCGTACGTCGAACTACCGCATTCAGAGGACGAAATGCGTTCTAGGCGGTGACCCGCACCACAGTTGGCGGGGCGGTCGCCGATGTTATGAACGTTGTTGCGCGTAAGTCAACGAGTTCGCTCAACTTCAAGCGTCAAACGTGCACTTTGTGCGTGGAAAGTCCAAGTGAGGCCGCACGGAAGTCCAAGGGGTCAGTCGGGGACCAGCGGCGGGTCGTCGGGAGGCGGGACCCGCGAGCTCCAGCCGCCGGGGACGGCCTGGACGCGTGATTCGCGGAAGCGCCCGGGGGAGACGCCGACCCGGCGGGTGAAGAGCCGGCTGAAGTAGGCGGCGTCCTCGTAGCCGATCGCCTGGGCCACCTCCTGCACCGGCATCCGGGTGGTGGCCAGGAGCTCCTTCGCGCGGTTGAGGCGGAGCGTCAGCAGGTGGTCCTTCAGCCCCGATTCGGTGCTCCGGCGCACGGCGGCGCGCAGTTCGGACAGCGTCATGCCGCGACGGGCGGCGATCTCGGCGACGCTGATCGGCAGCAGCGCGTCCCGTGCCAGCGCCTCCAGCAGGGAGCCGTCCCCGGGGGTGCTGTCGGCGGCCCGGCGCAGGGCCACCAGCAGGTGATGCACGGCCGCCGACGCGTCGACCTGGGCCAGCGGGCTGCCACCCCGCGCGCAGCGCACGATCCGGCCCACGATGTCGCGGACGGCCTCGACGTCGCCCAGCGGCACCACCGGAGTCCCTGGCGTGACGTAGCCGAGCTCGACGTAGGCCTCCACGGCACCGCCGTCGAAGTCGACGAAGCACTCCTCCCAGCCCTGCCCGGGGTCGGGCGCGTAGTGGTGCCCGACCCCGGGGACGAGCCACAGCAGGGCGGGCGCGACGACCTCCCGCCGCTCCCCGCCCGCCACGGCGAACCACCCGCGCCCCTTGGACACCACGACGGCCACGTAGTGGTCGAGCACGCGGGGACCGACGACGGGCAGGGCGCCGTGCTGGAGCCCGACCCCGAGGCACACCAGACCCAGCCGTCGATGCACGGCGGACGGTGTGAAGTACCGCATCCAGGTCCGGTAGGCCATCCCCGCATCTTCGCGCAATCACCCCAGGGCGGCGTCGAGGGTGACCGCGGCGTCGATGAGCGCGAGGTGGGTGAAGGCCTGCGGGAAGTTGCCGAGCTGCTCGCCGCTCGGCGCGATCTCCTCGGCGTAGAGACCGGCGTGGTTGGCGTAGGTCAGCATCTTCTCGAACGCCGACCGCGCCTCGTCCAGCCTGCCCGCCCGGGTCAGCGCGTCGACGTAAGCGAAGCTGCACAAGGAAAAGGTGCCTTCCGAACCGGCAAGCCCGTCCGGGGACGCCGCCGGGTCGTACCGGTGGACCAGGCTGTCGGTGACGAGATCGTTCCCGATCGCGTCGAGGGTGGACAGCCACAACGGGTCCCGCGATGGGAGGAAACCGGTGCGGGGCATCCGCAGCAGTGACGCGTCCAGTTCGTCGCCGGTGTAGTGCTGGACGAACGCCTGCCGCGTCCGGTGCCAGCCCTGGTTCAGGATCTGGTCGTAGATGCTGTCCCGCTGCCACGTCCAGTCCTCGACCGGGGCGGGACGGCCGTGCGTGCTCGCCATCCGCAGGCCGCGGTCGAAGGCGACCCAGCTCATCAGGCGGCCGTAGGTGAACGACCGGCGCCCGCCCCTGGTCTCCCAGATGCCCTCTTCGGGCTGGTCCCAGTGCTCGCCGAGCCAGTCGAGCGCCGCGCGGACGGCGGTCCAGCCGCGGTGTGGCAGCTCGAAACCCGCCCGGTCGGCGGCGAAGACGCTGTCCAGCGCCTCGCCGTAGATGTCCAGCTGCAGTTGTCCCGCCGCGTCGTTCCCGATCCGGACCGGCGTCGACCCGCGATACCCGGACCAGTGCGAGAGGTCCTCCTCGCGCAGATCCGTCGTGCCGTCCACGCGGTAGAGCACGGCCAGCGGCCCGCCCTCGGCCCGCTCGCGACCGCCTTCGCGGATCCGGTCGCCCAGCCAGCCGCCGAACCGGGCCGCCTCTTCGGTGAAGCCGATGGCCAGCAGCGCGGAGACCGAGAACGACGCGTCCCGCACCCAGGTGTAGCGGTAGTCCCAGTTCCGTTCCCCGCCGAGTTCCTCCGGCAGGCCGAGGGTGGGCGCGGCGACCAGCCCGCCGGTCGGCCGGTAGGTGAGCAGCTTCAGGGTGATCGCCGAGCGGGTCACGACCTCCCGCCAGCGACCGCGGTAAGTGGAGCGGGCCAGCCACGAACGCCACCAGCCCACCGTGTCGTCGAACAGCTCGGTGAACTCGGCGAGCCGGATCTCGCGCGGCGGTTCCGCGGTGTCCGTCTCCAGCACGACACCCCGCACCTGTCCCGCGGTCAGGCCGACCCGCAGGTGCACGTCGTTCCCTTCGATCCGCGGCTCGGCGAGGTGTTCGTCCTCGGGTTCGCGGACCGGGTGCAACGTCAGCGACATCTCGCTCGACACGAAGACGGCGCCGTGTCCGAAGAGGATCGCCTCGTGCGGGCGGCGGCCGTAGTCGAAGCGGGGCGCGACCGTCATGTCGAAGGTGATCTTCCCGCGGACACAGCGCACCAGACGGGCGATCCGGTGCTTGGCGGTCGCCGCGCCGTCGGCCGGCGGCATGAAGTCGACCACCTCGCCGATCCCGTCCGCGCTGGAGAACCGGGTGATCAGGACGGCGGTGTCCGGGTAGTACATCTGCCTGCTGGTGTACGGCCCGGCGGGGTGGACGCTGAACCGGCCGCCGCGGTCGTCGTCGAGCAGCGCGCCGAAGATCGACGGTGAATCGAAGCGTGGGCTGCAAAACCAGTCGATCGAGCCGCCGGTGGTGACCAACGCGGCGGTTTGCAGGTCGCCGATCATGCCGTGATCGGCGATCGCGGTTTCGGGCATGGCGCCTCCTCGGGCATCGGGGTGCGGTCGTGGATCACCGTCGTCGTGCCGGGCGATCACTGCCTCATCCGCCCGGGGTGAGGTGGCCGGGGTGCCCCGCACGACACCGTGTCGGGACCCGAGAAGGAAGGCCACGCCGATGATCGTTCCGCCCTTGGCTCTCGCCCAGTTCGTCGCCAGTTACGCCGCGACGACGATGACCGTGGCCGTCAGCGTGATCGCGGCGGACCTCGGCACGACGGTGCTCGGCGTCCAGACGGCGATCACGTTGTTCACCCTCACCATGGCGTCGCTGATGGTGCCCGGCAGCAAGCTGACCGACTTCCTCGGCCGCAAAAGATGTTTCCTCCTCGGCCTCGTCGTCTACGGCGGAGGCGCGCTGCTGGCGTCGGCCGCGCAGGGGACGGGGACGCTGATCCTGGGGTATTCCCTGTTGCAGGGCATCGGATCGGCGTTGATGATCCCGCCGATCTACATCCTGGTCACCGTCACCAGTTCCGACGTCGCGACCAGGGCCCGCCGGTTCGGCGTGGTCAGCGGCGCGGGCGCGCTCGGGGCGGCCGCCGGGCCGCTCATCGGCGGGCTGGTCACGACCTGGCTGGGATGGCGGGCCTCGTTTCTCTTGCAGGTGCTCATCGTCGGCCTGGTCGTCGTGCTGGCGCTGCGGCTCGTGGAGCCACCGGAAGTGCCGGCCAGGACCCGGTTCGACGTCGTCGGCGCGGTGCTCTCGGCAGCGGGCCTGTTCTTCGTCGTGGTCGGGGTGCTCCAGATGGGCACCGCGCTGTTCTGGGTGTTCGCCGCTGTCGGCGTCGCGATCCTGTTCGCCTTCGCCGCGTACATCCGCGCGCGGGAGCGGGCGGGCCGCGAACCACTGGTGTCGCCCGGCCTCTTCCGCGACCGCACCACCCGCCTCGGCCTGGTCACCCAGCACGTGCAGTGGCTGGTGCTCCAGGGCGCGTTCTTCGTGATCGCCGTTTTCCTGCAACAGGCCCGCGGCTACGACGCCATCGAAACCGGGCTGATGCTGACGCCCGCGACGGTCGGCATCCTCGCCGCTTCGGGGGCCGCGGGCCGGATGGCCCGGCGGCACTCACAGCGTCGCCTGATCCGCGGCGGCTTCGTGCTCGCCATCGCCGGACTGGTGCTCGTGCTCCTGCTGGTGCGGGCGGATTCGGGGGTGGCGAGCGCCGTGCCGGGGCTGTTCCTGCTCGGCGCCGGCGTCGGGATCATGCTGACCGCGTCGGTGAACCTGGTCCAGTCGCGCAGCCCGGACGCGGCCCAGGGCGACATCTCGGGGGTCTCGCGCAGTGTGTCCAACCTGGGGTCTTCGGTGGGGACGGCGCTGGCCGGTTCCGTGCTGGCCGGGGCGGCGGGGCACGGCTTCGCACTGGCACTCGCCACGTTGACGCTGGTCGCGGTCGTGGGGCTGATCGCCGCGCTGCTGCTTCCCCGGCCGCGGTGAACCGTCCGATGCGGACGAACGCCGGTGCCGCACGGCGGTCACGATCAGCCGCAGGGCGACGCTCAGCACCATCAGGTTCGCCACCATCTGGATCGTCACCAGGATCCGCGCGCTCGCCGAGACCGGCACTATGTCGCCGAAACCGACCGTGGTGAACATCGTGACCGTGAAGTACAGGGCGTCCGTCCTGGACAGGCCGGTGTCGAACGAACCGGGCCGGTCCTGGCCGAGGACGTAGTAGACGTCGGCGAACAGCAGCAGGAACAACGGCACGATCAAGGCCAGCGCCTGGATGCCTTGCAGGGCGGGGAACGGCGAGCGGAGGATCATCCGTACCTCGCCGACGACGAGCAGGACCACGACGGCGAGGCCGCACGCGAAAGCCGTCACTGTCCAGGCGTGCAGCCCCTGATCGACCGGGAGCAGGTAGTACAGGCACAGCAGCACGGTCACCGTGAGCAGAGGCCGCAGTACCGCCAAAGGGAAGAACCGCCATCCGGGCGCCGCGGTCAAGGCGAGAGCGCCTTCCGCTTGAGCGCCTGGAATTCCTCCTCGTCGATGACACCCTGGTCCAGCAGTCGTTTGGCCGCGGCGATCTGCTCGGCCGGGTCTTTGTCCACTGTGGACGAAGATCGGGAATGTCTGCCCTGGGTGCCGAGATAGAGCAGGACGCCGACGAACGGCAGCAGGAACACCAGCACCGTCCAGCCCGCCTTGGCCCAGCCGGACACGTTGGGCCTGCGGTAGAGGTCGGTCAGGACGAGGAACAGCAACCAGAACCAGGCGATCCAGCAGAAGAACACCAGCATCGTCCACATCAGCTCGGAAAACGGGTACTCCGAGTTCGCCACGGCCATGATCTCTCCTCACCCCGGATCGGACTTTTCCGTTTCACTCGACCGGATCCGGGCCCCGATCGCCTCACCCGAGCCGGGTGAGGCGAGCGGGGGTCATCCCGTGAAATCGCCGACCTCGGTGTCCAGCAGGCCGCGACGGAGCGCGGTCGCCACGGCGTCGCGCCTGCTGCGGACGTCGAGCTTCGCGTAGATGCCGCGGACGTGGGTCTTGACGGTGTTCGGCGAAACCGTCAGGTCCTCGGCGATCTCGTCGATCGACCGCTGGGTGGGCAGCAGGCGCAGCACGTTGCGTTCCCGTTCGGTCAGCGGTGCGGGCATCGGCGGGGTGCGCAGTTCGCGGCGCTGGGCGAGCACCTGGCCGGCGAACCGCTCGCCGGAGCCGAGTTTGCCGAGCCGCGCGGTCAGGAACGTGATGACGTCGGAAGGCGCGAACACGAACGGGAACCGCACGTCACCGGGTTCGGCGGCGCGCAAGGCGTCGTCCAAGGACCGCACCGCCCGTTCCCGCGCCTCGGCCGCCAGCGCGGCCCGTACGCCGATCAGCGACGCTTCGATCCCCGCCCACGGCAACAGCATCGGCGCGTCCTCTTCCGACAGCGAGCGCAGCACGGCACTCGCCGCGCCCTGCCTGCCGAGCCGCAGCTGGGTCCTGGCCCGCATCAGCAGCAGTTCGCCCGAACCGGCGATGATCGGCTGGGCCCAGCGGAAGGTCTCCCTCGCCTGATCCGCCGCGCCGAGCCGCAGTGCCGCACGATGTTCCAGCATCGCGCACCACGCCGCGTGCTCGGCGGAGAAGCTCCGCCCGGTGCCGAGACGCGTGCGTGCCCGGCGCATCCTCCGCAGCCCCGAATGCCAGCCACCGAGCTCGAATTCGGCCGCGCCGCGCAGGGTTTCGGAGATCAGGCCCAGGTTCCGGGCAGCCCTGGCAGGGGCGTCGCCCAGCATCCGCCCGATCTGCTTGGCGTGTTCGACGCACTCGGCGGCTTCGCCGCGCAGCAGGGAACCGTACGCGAGCTGGGCGGACACCTGGGCGCCTTCGAGCGAGCGATGCGGATCGTGCGCCGCGTGGCGGACCTGGACCCGATGGGCCAGCACGTCCATCTCCAGGTAGTCGCCGTCGGACCCGGCCAGGCCGCTCAAGGCGACGAGGCATTGGGTCACCAGGAAATGATGGTCCGCGTTCTCGGCCGCGTCGGCGACGCGGGACAGCGCCTCGCGTGCCGAAGCACGGTCGCGGCGGGCTGTCAGGGTGCCGATCCGGTGCAGCGTCGCCAGCCCGCCGAGCCCGGTGCCCGCGGCCAGTCGCTCGTCGATCTGCTCGGCCGCGCGGACGGCCTGCGCCGGACCGCGATCGACCTGGGCGAGCCGCGACCGCACCAGCTGTCGCAGCACGGTCAGCTCCGCCGTCGGTTCGGCGGGCCAGGCCACTTCCGCGCAGCTCAGCTGTGTCTCCGCCGACGACGGCTCGCCTCTCTCCAGGTGCAGCGCGGCCGAGACCAGCGCGAGCAGCGGAGAGGACACGGCCCGCTTCTCGCCCAGCACCGCGAGCGCGAGCCGCAGCACGTTGTGTTCGCCGGTGAGGAACAGATCCACCGCGTGACGGCGCAAGAGTTCGCCGACGCGGGTGGTGTTCCCCGACCGGACGCTGTGCAGCAACGCGGAAGACGGCAGGTCGTGTTCGGCGAACCAGCGCGCGGCCGCCGCGTGCAGGCTCCTCGTCCGCTCCGGCGCCCGGCGCAGCAACTCCGCCCGCAGATAGGTCCGCAGCAGGGGCGGCAGCCGGTGGCGCGCCGGGATCCCGACGGAGTGGACGACCTGCCCGGACGGCTCGCCGAGTTCGCGCAGCATCGCCTCGGCGTCCGGCCGGTCGGACAAGGCCACCGCCAGTCCTGCCGGTACTTCGTCGCAGATGCTGATCGCGCGCAACAGGTCCTGGTGGGGCACGGTCAGCGGCGCGAGCACCTCGTCGGTCAGGTAGTCGAGCACCGCCCTGTCCCGGCCCGCGAAGAAGTCGGCGAGATTTCCTTGCCGCGCGGCGGAAGCCGCGGCGAGCCGCAGCCCGGCGGGCCAGCCGCCCGTCCTGGCCACGAGCAGACCGACCTGATGCGGCGGGATAACCGGGCCGGTCGTCCCGACGAGCGTTCCGGCCTCCTCCGGCGAGAAGCGCAAGCGGTTCGCGCCGATTTCCAGGAGCCGCCCCGCGACGCGGGCGCGCACCAGCGGCAGCTGCGGCTCCTGGCGGCTCGAGATCACCAGGCGCAGTCCCGGCGGCTGATGCCGCAGGAGCGCCTGAAGTCCGCGCCAGGTGCCCGGCTCGGTGATCTCCTGAGCGCCGTCCACAACGAGCAGAACGGGTTCGTCCACCGCGTCCAGCGCGTCGGCGATCGTGGCCAGGAAGGCGAGATCCGCGCTCGGGGACGCGGGGACCGCGAGCGACCGCACCGGGTTCCCCGCCGGGATCCCGGCGCAGCCGGCGAACGCTTCGAGGACCGCTGACCAGAAGAGACGGTCGTCGTTGTCCTCCGCGTCGGCGGACACCCAGGCGACGGTGCCGCGGTGGCGGCCCGCCCAGTCGGCCAGCAGGACCGTCTTGCCGTAGCCGGCGGGCGCCCCGACGAAGACCATGGACTGCTCGGCCCCGTCGAGCGCGGCGAGCAAACGCGGTCGCGAAACGAGATCCAAGGGTGGATCGGGGATGGTCACCTTTGTCCTCGGGACTCGTCTTCGCGGCGAAATGTCATGGTTCTTCAGCATGCGCCAGCCTCCTTTGCGGCCAGTTTCACATCGTCCCGGCGGATCCTGCCACGCAATTCGCGCGTCTCACCCGCGCTGGGCGAGGAAAAGGTCCGGAGTACCCAGAATCGTGTGGCCCGTGAAGGCTCGTGGAGATTACTGGAAAAAAGAGAATGGCCGGAAACGGCCGACGTCGGTATTCATCGCGACGCAGTTCTTCTGGATCGGTCCCGTCGAGTTCGTGGTACTCGACGTCCTGCGGACCGGCCGTGTCGGACCCGAAGCGGTGATGTTCTCGGTAGCCGTCCTCCTGGCCACCTTGACCTCGGTGACCTCGATCCGCCTCGCCGTGCGGGCCGGTCTCGACCTGTTCGCGAGGCTGGTTTTCCTGCCGTCGAACACCTGGTCCTCGATCATGTCGGCGGTCGATCTGGCGGTACTCGCCGCGGCGTGGTTCCTGGCGGGCCGGGGAAAGGGGAACCGATGACGCTGTCGATTCCGGTCCAGCGTGGACCGTTGGCCGGAGTGAATTACGTCTTCCGGGGCAGTGGCCGAATCCCCGAACAGGCGAACGGGACGGTAGACGATTTCCGGGGAATGCTCGTCGTCCCGGTGGGCGACGAGGTGATCGTCTTCGGTACTGTCACCGATCAAGGAAGCATTTCCCGTATTCTGCGGACGCTCGAGGCGCTCGGGATGCGGGTGGACTCGGTACACCGGGTCCGGGAACTACCCGAATACGCAACCATTTGATATTGCGCGCCGGCCGCTGTCCGTGAAGGCCTCCTTGAGAGACTCTGGGTCCCTCAAGGAGGCCTTCACGGACTTACGGGCCGGGGGATCAGAGCCGTTCGGGGAGCGGGAACTCGCCGAACGCGGCCCGCAGCCGCGCCTCCTCCTCGTCGGAGAGGTTCGTGGTCAGCAGCGTGGCACCGGTCTCCTTGAACGGCTCGGCGACCCTGTCCAGTACGGCGCCGTCCGCCATCACGAACAGCGCGGACGTGCCCGGCGTGACGCGCGCCCGCACGGTGGCGACGAAGTCGTCGTCGATGCCGACGTGGGAGAGCGAGCCGGTCAGTGCCCCGATCGCCGCGCCGACCGCCATTCCCAGCAACGGCACCAGGAAGATCAGGCCGAACAGCAGTCCCCAGAAGCCACCACCCAGCGCGCCCGCGCCGGTCATGGAGCCGAGGTCCTTGGTCTTCGGCTTCTTCCGGTCTTCGGGCCAGGTGACATACGCCGCGTCGGCGATCGAGATGAGCTGTTGTTTTTGCAGTCGTTCCAGCAGCCCGAGCGCGTTTTCGGCGCCGTCGGCGGTGGGAAAGGCCCATACGGTCAGCGAACTCATGATGTGGTCCTCCTCGGTCGGCGAAGCGGGTTTCCGAGCGGAACTGTGCTCGGACCGCCGCCGCCCCGCATCGCCCGCGCCGTGTGAGCCGGAAACCGCTCCGGCCAGGCCTGATCTCACCTGACGCGGGCGAGGCCCACCTCCCGGTGAACGCACCATGATCGCCCGAGTCCGCAGCCTCCCCTTCGGAAAAGAGGGACCATGAGCGAAAGAACGCGTCACTGGACCACCCCGGCCGGGACCGGCCCGCCGCCGTCGCCGGATCCGGCCGTCTCCCGGTCCCACCGGTCGGGCTGGATCTGGTTCGCCGGGTCGATCACCATCATGGCGGGCCTGTTCACCGCGGTGGAGGGGCTGGTCGCGCTGTTCGACCGGAACTACTACCTGCTCGGCCCATCGGGGTTGCTCGTGTTCGACCTCGGCGCCTGGGGGTGGATCCACCTGATCGTCGGGGCACTGGCCGTGCTCGCGGGGAGCGCGCTGTTCACCGGCGCGCCGTGGGCCCGCATCGTCACCGTCGCGCTCGCCGGGTTCAACGCGCTGTCCCAGCTGGTGTTCCTGTCCGCGTACCCGATCTGGGGCGTGGTGGTCATCGCGCTCGACGTCCTGGTGATCTGGGCGGTGCTCGTGCACGGGGACGAGGCCAAATACGAGATCTGGTGACCCGTAGGCCATACCGCTGATCAGTACAGTCGTGGCCTTGACGGAACCGGGGTCGCGATCCTTCGGACGATCGAGAGGTTGACTTGCCCGCTCGAACGACATCGCGGTCCTGGCGGATTCCCGGAGCCAAGGTGACGGTGCCGCGGGTGCCGGGCATCTTCGTCCCGCGTTCCCGGCTCACGGCCCTGTTCGACCATGCCACCACCCGGCCGGTGACCGTGCTCCGGGCACCGGCCGGCTCCGGGAAGACCACGGCACTGGCCTGCTGGGCCCGCGACCGGAGGGACGTCGCCTGGGTCTCGCTCGACGACGACGACAACGACGAACGCCGTCTGTGGGCGGCGATCCTCTTCGCGTTGCGCCGGAGTCCACGCCCGCCGGAGGACAGTCCGGTGTGCCGGCTCGAACCGCCGGAACCGGGGCGGCGCACCGAGTTCCTCGCCGATCTCGGTGACGCGTTCGCCGGACCGCGCGAACCGGTGTGGCTCGTCCTGGACGACGTCCAGGAGATCACCCGCCCGGAAGCGGTGGAAGCGCTCGCCGCGCTGGCCCGGCACCAGCCGCCGATGCTGCGGCTGGTGCTGGCCACCCGGGTCGAGCCGAAGCTCCGGCTGGCCCGCCTCGAGGTGGAAGGCACGCTTTCGCGGCTCGGTGCCGCCGAACTCCGGTTCAGCGCCGAGGAAACGGCGCGCCTGTTCCGCGCCGCCGGAGCCACGGTGAGCGAAGACCGCGTCCGCGAACTCACCGAGCGCACGTCGGGCTGGGCCGCCGCGCTCGGCTGGGCCGCGGTCTCGGTGCGCGACGCCGAGGACGCGGACGAACTCGTCGCCGATGTCGGGGGCGACGAGCTCGCCGTGGCCCGGTTCTTCGCCGACGAGGTGCTCTCGCGGCTGCCGTCGGCGACGTCGGATCTCTTGCTGTGCGTCAGTGTCTGCGACACGGTGAGCGCGACGCTCGCGGCCCGCCTGTCGGGTTCGCCGGACGCCGGGGTGACGCTGGACGAACTGGAGCGGGAGACCGGGCTGGTCGTGCGCACCCCGGCCGACACCTACCGCCTTCCCGCCCTGTTGCGCGGTTTCCTCCAGGCGGAGCTGGCGCGGCGGTCGCCGGCGCGGGTGCGGCGGCTGCAGGGGATCGCCGCCCGGTGGTACGCCGAGGAGGGCAGATACGGGGAAGCGCTGACGTACGCCGTCGCGGGCCGCGACCGCCAACGCGCCCTGCGCCTGGCGCGGGACCACGCGGTGCGCCAGGTGCTGGCGGGCGACGGGGAACTCGTCCGGGGAGCGCTCGCCTATCTGGGGGAAGGGGCGCTGACGGCGAGCCCGCGGCTCCGGCTGGCGTCCGCGCTGGCCCACGTCCAGCGCGGGGAGTTCACCGCCGCCGCCACCGATCTCGGGGACGACGGCCTGCGCCTGCTGGCCGCGCCCCATCTCGCGCTGGTGACGGGGAGCCGCCCGCCCGAGAGACCGGTGTCGCCGGTCGCGCGGTCCGCCGAGGCCGTCGCGTGGGACAAGCTCGATCTGGTCTGGCAATCCCTGTACCGGGGTGCCCGCCGCCACGCCGTCACCCGCGCCGAAGAGGCGCTGCGCGCGGCGCACGGGGAACGTCTCGAACATCTCGTGCTGCACAGCAGACTCGCGCTCGCCGTCGCGACCGCGCTTCTCGGGGACCACACGGCGATGCGGCGGGCGTGCATCGGAGCGCTCGCCGTCGCGCGACGGCACGGCTGGCGCCGGTCGCCGGGCGTCGCCGAATGCCATCTGATGCTGGCCTACGACGATCTGATGCGGTTCGAACCGGTGGCGGCGGCGGGCGAGCTGGCACAGGCCCCGCGAGCGGAGGTGCCCGGATCCGCGCCGGTGCTCGGGCCGCTCCACGGTTTCTTCGAGGGCATGGTCCGCTTCGACGCCGGTGACCGGGCGGCGGGCTCGCAGGCCATGCGGGTCGCGCGGCATCGGCTCGCGGATCTCGAACTGCCTCGTGAGATCACGGCGATGTGCACGGTCGCGGAGCACCACGCCGCGCTCGTGGGCGGCGAAGGACTGCACGCGGCCGAGGTGTTCGCCTGGGCGCAGGAAAGACTCCCGGGCACCGCCGAGCTCGCCCTGCTCCAGATCCGCGCGCACCTCGCCGTCGACGAGACCGACCTGGCCGAGAAAGTCCTGCGCGCCACCGCCGCCGCTCCCGCGCTGCTGCCCGCCACGCCGGTGGACACCTGCCTGGCGGAGACCGCGCTCGCGTTGCGTTCCCACCGGCGGACCCTGGCGCTGCACGCGCTGGACCGCGCGCTCACCCTCGCCCGGCCGCACCGCCTGGTCCGCCCGTTCGCGCTCGCCGAGCCGCGGGTCAGGAATCTCTTGATCGACCATTCGGGCGGTTTCGGCTCGCTGGACGGCTTCGCCCAGTCCGTCCGCGGCAGACTCGTCCCGAACACCCCGCCCAGCGAGCTGACCGATCGGGAACAGGTCGTGCTGCAACGGCTGCCGTCCCAGCGATCGTTGGACGAGATCGCCTCCGACCTCACGGTCTCGGTCAACACGGTGAAGACCCACGTCCGGTCCATCTACGGCAAACTCGGGGTGAACAACCGCCGGTCGGCCGTGGTGGTCGCACGCCACCACGGCCTGACCTGAGCGGGCCTGACCGGAGGTGGCGGTCACCCCGACCTCCGGTCCGGCGTGCACAGCAGTGCCTCCGCCCAGCGGGCACGGGGATCGACGTCGATGAGCAGCGCTTTCGCCAGCAGGGTCGCCGGAACGGCCAGGACCGCGCCGAGGGGACCGAGCAGCCACGTCCAGAACACGAGCGCCAGTACAGTGGCCAAAGTGGACAGTCCGACCGACTCCGCCACGAACTTCGGCTGGATCAGCGACTGCACCACGAAGTTCAGCAGGACGTAGACGACGATCGTCACGAGCATGACCCGCCAGCCACCGTCGAGGAGCGCGATGAGCGCGGGTGGGATCACCCCGATCACGAAGCCCACGTTGGGCACGTAGTTGGTGACGAAGGACAGCAGGCCCCACAGCACGGCGGCCGGGATGCCGAGCAGGGCGAGCGCGACGGTGTCGAGTGCCGCCACCACCCCGCCGAACACCGTCGTCACGACCAGATAGCGCCGGGTGCCGAAGGCGAAGCGCTGCAACGACGCGCTGATCCACGGCCGGTCGCGCGCTATCCGGCCGAGCCGCTGCCCCGCCCACGCCGATTCGGTGCTCAGGAACAACATCAGCGCGAGCAGGAAGGCCAGATTCGTGGCCAGGCCGCCGACCCCGGCGAGCAGGGAACCGGCGAAAGCGACCAGCTTCCCGGTGTCCACAGAGGACAGCATCTCGCGGAGTTGCTGATGGCCGACCCCGAACCGGCCGAGGAAATCCATCCCGTTCCGGAGCAGTTCGTCGGCCTGCCCGGCGTAACGGGGGAGCAGGGCGGACAGCTGCGCGAGGGACACCACGACCACCAGGAACAGCAGGAGCAAGGCGGCGTAGACGGTGACGACCAGGACGGCGACCGTGAGCCAGCGGGGCAAACCCTTGCCGCGCAGCCAAGTGCGCACCGGGTCGAGGGTGATCACGATGACCAGGGCGAGGAACACCGGCCCGACGAGCCAGGCGACCGCGTACAGCCCGGCCAGCACGATGACCGTGGCCGCGGACCCCAGCAGCACCACCAGCGCGCGGGGCAGCGGCGCGCCGGTGGCCCGTAGGTCCTGGGGTGGCGGCGCCAGTGGTGGCGCGCCGGTGGTGGGCCGGCTGGCCAGGCCGCTGCTCGCCAGGCCGCGGAGCGATCGGCCGGATCGCTTTCGCCGCCCCGTTTTCCGGCGACGGTGGACCCATCGTGGGCGGCGGAACCGGTACGCGGGGAGTTCGTCGAGCGATGGTCGCACCATGCGGCATCCTCCGGAGACGGTTTCGGTGCGCTCCACGGTGACAGGACTTCGCCTTCGGAAGGTCACCCGGTGCGGGCGAAAGTGACCGGTTTCGTGCGCGATAGGGCGTGCCGAACGTGTCTTGGATACCTGCACGGTCGGGCGGTTTCGCGTGACCGATGGGACGGCACACGTGACTGGGCGGACGACACACGTGACTGGGTGGACGTCTCGCGTGATCAGACGGACGACACTCGGTGGGACTCGGCCATCGCAGTGTCGTCCGTCTGATCACGTGTGTCGTCCACTCGGTCACGCGAAAGTACCGGCTCGGCCCGCATGGGTCGTGAGTGGCCAGCGGACAGACCGAGCCGAACCCAAGCCCAGCAGGCAAACAAATACCAAACGGTGACTCGGTCGAGCGTGGAGGATTCGGGACGTTCAACGTCCTGAATCC